>NZ_SNYJ01000019.1 GCF_004363045.1 Aureibacillus halotolerans | reverse complement strand
TGATTTAAGTAAAATCAACGGGATTTATTTTACATGTCTTTCAACATGGCACGTTTTTTTGCATTTGACTTCTGTTCAGTTTTCAAAGGACAATAGATTGTCACTCACGAAAGCGACTTTAATATCTTACCACTTTCAATCATTCGTTGTCAACAAAAAGTTTTTCTCTGAATCATTGCTTTTCGCGACAGCAAGTAATACTTTATCAGCTTTCTATGTTTCCGTCAACCATTTGTTATAAAGAATGCATTTTCATATCAGTCGCCTTAGAAGTACTTTTATACGTAGGGCTGAAACGAACAGTAAAATAGGTAAAATGGTTATTCTCCAATTGAATATGCTTATTATTTAAGTTTGGAACTATTTTTTATCTTAATGTTGGAATAGGTATCGTATCATGGAATTGTTTTATTAGCTCATTATAATGATCGGGGTCATCCAACTTTACTAATCTAAGTGCGGTTTTATAGCATTTGAAAATTTGATTACGCTCCATTAAATTACCGTCGCAAATAATTTGACATAAATCTAAAAAATGATGTTGCTTAATAAAATCTGGCTCTTGTTCATCATCACTATTCGGATATACCATTAAAGGCACTTCTTGAATGACATCCTTTATAGAATAGTCATTACTACATATGTATTCTGCATTAATAACACTAGCTGCAGCTAATGAGTAGATTTCTCCTGTTCCAGCGCTCTCTTGTTTACCTCTTCTAATATCAATTTCATTCAATTTATTATCAATTTCTGTTATGTTGTTTAAATACATTCGTTGTTCTGTGGTTGTTAGTTTCGAATCATCGAATAATATCCATTTGCCCAAACGGATTTTTTCATTTGCGAAAGCCTGTCCAGATAAACTTAATTCTTTCAATACTTCCGGATGAATAATAACTTTCTTATATACTTTTTCGATAACATCCGGAAAATTATGCTGTTTAATGTCATGAATATAAAAGATGATATTCGCGTCTATAAAACATGCTTCAGCTATTGGTACTTTCATAGAATACTCCTTTCAAATAAAGTTAATCCTCTTCATCGTCTAGTGCATTCCACCGTTCCATATATTCACTATATAACTTCTCTGAACGCTCAGGGTTAACTTTATTTAATCTCTTAACTGATTCAAGTAATTTTAATTGTTTGTTAGCCAGTCCATTTTCAATTAATCTTACATATGGATGAAAAATAGGTTTATGTGTTGGTTGGTCGTATAAGGAATTCCCCATCATTTCAATGCGACGTTCTAATAATTCCGACTCTTTAAAATTCAAGTAATCTCTATATTCATCTATCAACAAATTTAATTCATTTAATCTACGTACAACACTCACGTATGGAACTCTAAAAATATCACTCAACTTAAAAATTAAATCTTCAAAAGTATTTATCTTATACAAAAAATTAAAATGTGTTCTAAACTTCCTTTCATTCATCAGTAAGGAAGCTGCAAAAAAATCTCCTGCTCTTTCTAAAGTTTCTTCGTTATTAAGGACGAATCTCAGTTTTGCTGGACTCTCTTCCATCAATAAATGATGAAATAATTCATGTGCTAACGTAAAATTCTGCGTTTTAGTATCATCTAGTGTATTAATAATTATTTTATGCGATTTGGTCGATATATTCGTACTTCTCATATATATTCCATTAATAGGTCTACTCTGATCGTTAGTGTTGTTAAAATTATAGTACATAACGTCAATACCTAAACTTGAAACAATTTCTTCTAGCAAATCAATTATTATAGAATCAGATTTAACATTCTGTTTATAAAACTTTTCAGCATAGTTTTGTACTAATTTTTGAAAATCAGATTCATGCACAGCTGTTTCAGCTTCCACTCTATCTCCCCTTCTCTTTATAGCTTAACGATCTTCTTCAAATACTCATAGTCGTTTGCTAATAATGCAACTTCCATAATTATTTTTTCTTGTTCAAAGCTTAATTGTTTACTTCCACCACGTAGCATCACAGAGTAACCAGCGAAATTATTAGTCGATGTGCCCATTAGCTCACAAGCTGGAATGTTTGTAATTTCAGCAAGAGCATCAATCCGTTTAGCTGTTAATTGACGTTCTCCATTCAATATAGCACGCACTAAAGATTCACTAACTCCCATTCTTCCGGCTAATTCGACTTTGGATACGTTATTTGTTTCCATCCAGTCTTTTAGTAAGCTCACTAATTTTTCATTCATCATTTTTCCACCTCTTTGTTATAGAATATCACAATTACGCACAAAATATGCTTGTCCTTTCACAAAATGTGCGATGTTTTTAAAATTCCTTTGAAATTCATATACCATCAAGCTTATCAACTTATTATCAGTCTATAAATGTAAAAATAATATCCAGAATAAAAAGCATTTCTAAAAAACACAGTATAATTTTTTTCTTAATACTTAACCAGGAACAAAGAAATAAAATTAAACTCATTGACATAACTTACATTGGTATCAAAACGGGTATCTCTCTAAACAAAAAACCTCGGATATCTCAGTAAATAAGAGACCCAAGGTTTAATTTTTTTACTCCCACTCAATCGTTGCAGGTGGCTTGCTCGTAATGTCGTACACGACGCGGTTGACGTGATCGACTTCGTTGACGATTCGGCTTGAGATGACTTCTAGGACGTCCCATGGGATACGGGCCCAGTCTGAGGTCATGCCGTCAATTGACGTTACGGCTCTCACCCCTACTGTGTAGTCATACGTTCTTGCGTCACCCATGACACCTACGCTACGCATGTTCGGGAGGGCGGTGAAATATTGCCAAATGTCTCTGTCCAAGCCGGCTTTTTTGATTTCTTCGCGCAAGATAGCATCGGAATCACGGACAATTTTCAGTTTGTCCTCTGTGACCTCACCAAGTACGCGAATGCCTAGTCCTGGGCCAGGGAACGGTTGGCGCCACACAATTTCATCGGGCAATCCAAGCTGAGATCCGAGCGCACGGACTTCATCTTTAAAGAGCGTATTCAATGGCTCAATCAATTCAAATGTCATATCTTCTGGAAGCCCACCGACGTTATGATGTGATTTAATCGTTTGTGCCGTAAGCGTTCCGCTCTCAATGACGTCGGTATAAAGTGTACCTTGGGCGAGGAAATCGACGCCTTTAAGCGAATTGGCCTCGTCTTGGAACACGTAAATGAACTCATTGCCAATGATTTTACGTTTTTGTTCAGGGTCAGAGACACCTTTTAGCTTATCAAGGAAGCGTTGCGCTGCGTCGACTTTAATGACGCGCATATTAAATCCGACACTGAAGGTTTCCATAACAGACTCTGCTTCATCTTTGCGAAGCAATCCGTTATCAACAAAGATACACAGCAGCTGGTCACCGATGGCTTTTTGAATCAACGCTGCCACAACTGACGAGTCTACGCCACCGCTCAACGCACAAAGCACTTGGCGATCGCCGACGATGTCACGGATCTTGGCCACTTCGTCATCAATGAAGTTTTTCATCGACCAGTTGGCTTCACATTCACAAATGGCAAAGACAAAGTTTTTCAAAAGGGCGTTCCCGTGCTCTGTATGACGCACTTCCGGGTGGAACTGCACGCCGTAAAAGCCTTTTTCAACGTGACTCATTGCTGCAATTGGGCATGAAGGGTTCGTCCCGTCGACTTCAAAGCCTTCAGGCGTCTCCATCACTAGATCGCTATGACTCATCCATACAAATTGCTCATGTGGCAGTCCGTGGTACAGTGGGGACGCGTTTTGAACGGTAAGCATTGCTTTTCCGTACTCTCTTGAGCCCGCACGTTCTACTTTCCCTCCGAAATGATGAACCATCAGCTGCATGCCGTAGCAAATGCCTAGCACAGGAACGCCTAGGGAGAAAATGTCCGGATCACAAGTAAATGCGCCTTCTTCATACACCGAGTTTGGCCCACCTGAAAAAACGATCCCTTTAGGATTCATCGCTTTTATTTCCTGAGCTGTCAGTGTGTGAGGATGAAGCTCACTGTAAACACCAAATTCACGAATACGTCTTGTGATTAACTGATTGTATTGTCCACCAAAGTCTAAAACCACGATCATGTCGCTTGTGTTTTCCATTGGTTGTCCCTCGCTTTTGTTTAGTTTCCGCGTCTTTTGCCTAGATTGATTGGTCTAGAACCTACCAGAAAAAAACTAGAAGACAGATTTTCGCACTGTCTTCTAGTCCTTCGTTAACCGATACTGTGTGACGAGATATCCGCTAGACGTCTGCTTGTAGCCATTCTAACAATGCCTACAAGCTTGGTCAAGACAGTATTCGTCTAATTAAATTTTCCCACAAACCTACATACCGTCCCCAATTCTCTTTGGAAGAGCTTCCACTCGGGAAATAAAGCGCTCGCTCATAGACATCTGTAAGGGTGCTCATGTCGTTATTTCCAAGAGACGTATCGACATGCTTTGCGTAAGCTCGCAGTGTTTGCCCACTCTGGCGGGTCAATCCTGTGCTTTGCAACACGCGCAGCAACCGATCATAGGCGTCTGTAAACGCCGCCTCGTCTTCTCGCTTCTTGTATTTCCAAACAATGTACTTAATAAACCATTTTCGCCGCGTAATCCAGACAGCGATGAGGATGACCGCGAGAAGAACAATGCCTATCCAACCTAGCACTTGACCAACGAGTGCCCAATTGATTGTCGGTCCGCCTCCTGCCGGAGCTACAGAAGCTTCTTCCGATTCATCCTGTACTTCTTCTTCTGGCGTTTCTGTTTCTTCCTCAGGGGTTTCAGCCTCTTCTTCTTCAGCAGGTTGGAAGTCGGGCCCTTCTGTCACTTCCTCCTCATATTGGGAAGGACCTGCGAAACCTCTCGTTGGCTCGAATGGAACCCAGCCGCTCCCTGGAAAATACACCTCGACCCAGGAATGAGCGTTTTCATTCGTCACCTCATACACCAAATTGCCGTCACTTGTTGTCTCCTCATAGGTGCCTTGGGTAAAGCCTTTGACCCACCTAGCCGGAATATCCAACGTACGTAGCATCACGACCATCGAGGTCGAAAAATTATCGCAATAACCCCTTTGGGTATCAAACAGAAACTGGTCGACGTAATCCTCGTCTTCTCCCGGAACAGCCACGTCCTGCGTGTTGTATTCAAACCCATTTTCAGAGAAGTAACGTTCAATCGCTTCGACTTGTTCTAAACGGTTTGTTGCACCCTGCGTAATCTCCTGCGTTAAATCAGACACTCGTTGCGGGAGCTCCTCTGGAAGCTGCGTATAAATCGGCATTGATTGATCTCCCGCCGTAGGAACGCTCTCCAAGGCAGCCTTTTCAAACTGTGGAGCGTCATATTGTAGTGTATAACGCATGAGCACATTTTGTTGCCCATCCTTTGTACTAAGAATCTTGCCTGTAAACCGATTGATATTCAACTCAATCGGGGTCTCCGTTTGAACAGCTCGCAGTTCTGTAGGGTAGACTAGATGAGGAAATGCGGTACTCTCATCCATTATGATGTCGACTTGTTGTTCAGCTTTCTCCACGGACGGATCGATCATTTGTAGATCAACAGCATCCTGCGATGTGCGGTGGTACGGAGAATCAATCGACGTTTCCCACCCTTTTCCTGTGTAAAAGTCTTTCGATTCCACTCGCCAATAAGAAAACTCTTCGCCTACAGCACGGAACACCGGACCGCTATCACCAACAAAAGGTCCCCCGAGCTGAGAATCATTTTCCCCATAACCAACCCGTTTGACGCCTGACCCGTTGCCGTTCATGCCGTTCGCAGCGCTTTGAATAAACGGAACAGGGTCTGGCCATTGCGGAGCTGCTTTAGGAGCGAGATACCCAACGGCGCCACTGAACAAGATCAGCACGACAAGCGGTAGCACTGCCCTTTTAATCAAAGACGACGTTTTATAGTACGTCCCATCACGATGACGGAGACGGAGCATAAACAATAAGCCAACCGCTAAAAAGCCAATTAAAAAGGCACGCACAATCGCAACGCTGGCATCGTAAACAGTGAAGGTATCGACAACACCCAGATAGAGAATGGTTAATAAAAAGAAAGAGAACAGACGATGAATCTGAATCACCCAATAGTACATGAGATAACTCATAAGCCATAAAAGTACAAAAAAGAGCAGACTTCTAAAGATGCTTGTCATTTCCCACCATTGTCCTTGGGTGATCGATTGCAAATTCTGCCAACTGTCATTAAGCATAAAGGCAATCCAATCAAAGGTAAACAGTGGTGCTGCTTGAAAATACATCAGGTGCATAATAAAAAGCACCCCTGAGAGCTTTAATAAAAACGCGACGACGAATGGCATTTGAAAAAAAGAAAGCAAGAAACAAAACGCAGCAAATATGGTAAACACACGAACTTGTGTCGTCGTTGTAATGTCTTCAAGTGGTCTGAGCCATTCAATAAACAGCAAAAAACCTGCCGCATATAAAATCATTGGTCCTAATTTTTGTGAATGCTTATGGAACCACTTCATTTGCTTTTCACCTCAAACCAAGCATTGCCGATATTTTTCGTGTGTACCTGAGCGGTTTTTATTCCATGAGCCATGAGCTGATACTGTAGCTTTTTCTGCACAACTTCTTCTGGATCTGTGCGTGGCACAAAGACGATAATGTGATCATACTGTCGTTTTGCTTTAACAAGCGTTTGCACGAAGGACGTTTCCAGAGACAGCGCCACACAGACGAGTGTCATGTCCTTTTCAGCACGCAATAGTTGCTCTTGAACCATTTGTGCAAAAGGCCGCTTCCCATCACGATCTGTTCTTGCCATATGATAGAGCAATCGTTGATAGCCGATATCAAGGTTTTTGTTTGTGTCTAAATGAAAGTTTACAATCTCCTCACCTAATGAAAAAAAGTGCAAGCTTGCCCCTTTTCTCACAACTGCATTTGCCATGGAGACTGAAAAGGAAAGGTTACGCTCAAACACATCATCAGAAACGGCATCACTCGCAGAGCGATCAAACATCAGGTAGACCGTGTGTCCGCTGCGTTGCTCAAACTCTTTCGTCATGAGCGTTCGTTTACGGGCCGTCGATTTCCAATCTACCCAGGAAAACTTGTCGCCTGGAACATATTCTCTTGCCCCTACGGCCATCGTTGTATCAATTAAATCAAAAAGTGAACTTAATGCCTCCCCTTCTTGGCGGTTGCTTCCTATCTGTTCATAAAAAGAAGGCTCCTGTTTTGGAAATACGATCAAATTTTCTTCAATCGGAAACGTATGCTCTTTTTGAACGAGCCCAAGAGGATCTCCTGTAGACACCGTCAGTCCATCGAATGAATATTCACCACGTTTAGCGGCAGGAATGTCATACGTGTAAACAATCTTGCGTTTAAAACCAGGAAACAACAGTGTACGAACAGGCAGATTTTTCTTAGAGATGTGAGGAGACAATCGATCATGAAGCAAGAGATAAAACAAAGGAAAAGGCAGTGCCCGCTCCAAAGTAATTTTCACATGAATGTTTTCCCCTACACTACATTCCTTCGGTGTGACCTCCCGGTGTACACGAAGGCTTCGGATCGGATAACAGATAATGAGCACGACATAAAGTGCTAAGGGAAGCGTGGCAAAGAAAAGGAACCAGCTCACAAACCCTCCTTGAAACATTGCATAGGAAAATGTAATTGAGATAAAGCCAAAAAATAAAATCGAAGTTAACGCCGTTTTTAGAATTGGCCAAAGCGTCCGGTTCATAGATTCATTTCCCGGGCTACGGGGACATCTACCTTATTCAATAGTTCGTGAACGATCATTTCAGAAGTGGTTCCTGCGAATCGTGCCTCTGGCGTCAAGACCATGCGGTGTCCTAATATGAAAGGGGCCAGATATTGGACATCATCAGGGATGACATACTCCCGATTGAATATAAACGCATACGCTTGGGCTGCTTTCATTAAGTTGATAGACCCTCGCGGACTCGCGCCGAGCTCAAGCTGCGGGTGTGTCCTTGTTTCGGCAGTAATGCGTACAATGTATTGCTTCACCGTGTCATCAACAAAAACCGAGAGTGCTTCATCCTGAAGCTTTATCAACTCTTCTGTCGTTAACACTGGCAAAACATCTTCAATCGGATGTCTGAGTTGAGCACGATTAAGCACTTCAACTTCATCGTAAAACGACGGGTAGCCCATATTCATTTTAAGTAAGAATCGATCAAGCTGAGCTTCCGGCAATGGGTAGGTTCCCTCATAATCCACGGGGTTCTGTGTAGCCATGACAAAGAAAGGTACAGGCAACGCCTTCGTATCACCATCAACAGTAATACTGCCCTCTTCCATGCTTTCAAGCAAAGCTGCTTGTGTTTTTGGCGATGTACGATTAATTTCATCCGCTAAGACAATATTCCCCATTAATGGCCCTGGTCTGAACTCGAAGTCTTGTACTTTCTGATTGTATATATAGACACCAGTTAGGTCTGATGGCAGTAAATCTGGCGTGAACTGCACACGCTTAAATTCAGATGATACCGATTTGGCTAGTGCGCGCACCATCATTGTTTTCCCTACACCTGGGACGTCCTCAAGCAATACATGCCCTTTCGCCAATAAGGCGACTAAGCTAAGCACTGCCGTTTCTCGTTTTCCAATCATGACGTTCTCAATATTACGTATAACGCTTCTCATTTGTGGATGGTATCTCTCATTATGGTCTTGGTTCATACCAAAACCTCCTCATTTATCTCTAGTTTCATTTTAACGAATCATATGAATTACCCTTATTTTACAAAGAAAAAGGTTCATTCGGCAAGTCTCGACCTTTTCTATGTTTCATAGTATTTTCAGTGTACCAAAACATTCTGTGCAGTTCATACAATTAACGTTTCCAGTAACGATTCAAAACACTGTCTTTACTGTCTATTTTTTACCGCTCAATTCTGAAATTATACCTTTCGCGCACATGATTCTCTGCTACAAATAAGCGAGTTGAGGGGGTACTAGTGGATGATAGCTTGAGGATACAGTACTCATCGTCAACTCCACAGAAGGATAGAAGCGATTGAACACTTAGGGGACACACTGAAACACCCCTTACCAAGCGCCTGATTGTTGTCGAGGAGGATCGATTGATTTTGTTGGCTCCGGAAGACATTGAATACATTGTTGTAGAAAAGCGCAAGACCTTTGCCATTGGAATCGCTTTAAAAATGAGAAAAGCACTGGCGACTCTCTAATTGAGTCGCCAGTGCACTACACGTCTTAATTTCCCCAAAGCTCAACGCGCGCTTTCACATGCTCAGTATACATATCCTCCATCTTCTCTATGCCCATCGCGTCTAGATCCCCCATAAAGGCATCCCATTTTTGATCAAATTCAGAAGGGTCTGCGAGAATGATTTCTGGGATTCGTTTGCGAACGATATCCTGTGATCGTTGAAACAGTACATTCAGTTCATCACCCGTTGGAATCGGAATATCCCAAGCGGCGCCCCATGGCTTCACGTCAAGGTCTTCCTCACTAGGAAACAAGCCTTTCCACGTGTCGACTCCGTAAGCAGCAAGCACTTCTTTTGCCGGATCAGAATAATTTTCTGTGATGAGCTCTGGAAAGTTTGTCGTGTAATAATTTCCTGTATCGTCTTTGACGCCATCCCCATAGCGAAGAGAAAGGCTATAGTTCCCGATACCTGTTTCTTGAATAAACGCAGTGGCATCATTCGTTTTTCGTTCTTGAACGTCTGCTGGAATTGTTCTTACACCATCAACCACTTCATAATGTTCGCCTTCGATCCCCCAATTGATTAACACTTGCCCTTCATCCGAAGCGAGGTAATCAAGGAACTTAATGGCTCTGACGGGATCTGCACAAGCTGTGGTAATACCCACTCCCCAGCCGCCCATGAAGCCCGTCGGTTGGAACTGTTTGTCAACGTATTCCTCGGTTAACGTCACAGGATAGTGACCATACGTCCGCTCAAATTTCCCCGCCGCTTTCAACGCATCTTCTGCTTGGCTATAATCCCAATCTGCATCAATGATGCCAAGCACACGACCGCTAGAGACTTTGGACAAATATTGTTCATACGTTTGGACAAAGCTCTCTGGATCGAGTAAGCCGCTATCGTTCATATGGTTTAACCATCTGAAATACTCTTTTTCTTCAGGGCGTCTGTAATGGAAGGTTGCTTCGTATGTTTCCGGATCAATGTAGTATTCACCATCGTCTGGCGCTCCTGTGGCGATGAAGGCAGGGTTTGTCACTGAGATCATGATTCGCCAGTCATCCGCTAACAAAGAAAGCCCAATCGTATCCTGCCCATCAATCTGTGGATGCTTTTCTTTGTATTCTCTAATCGCATTTTCATAATCTTTCACCGTTCGAATTTCAGGAAAGCCGAGGTCTCTTACAACGTCATGCTGAAGATTAAACATTCCTCCTGCATCAAATCTCGTATGCCCGACAGTATTGATGATTGGGATGTAATAAATCGATTGATCATCATTGCTGTAGCGTAAGCGACTTAGATCTCCATCAAGCATCTTCATAATATTTGGGGCGTGTTCGCGAATCAATGGCTCTAGGTTCACCATTGCCCCTGCTTCCACTAAGACGGTATTGCCTTTCGGCGCAATTAAGTCTGGGTACTCTCCACTTGCCGCTATGAGCGCTATTTTTTCCTTGTCATCCCCAATCCCATACTCCGCATCGATCGTCACACCAGTTTCTTCCGTTATAACCTTTCCAAGCTGGTCCTCCATATCCGTCCAATTGGGATTAGGGTCTGCTTGAAAGTAGCTGAACGTAACCGCATCTGTACCGGTTGTACTTTCCTGCGGTCCCTCTGTCTGATCTTGACTCACATTTTCGCCACCCCCACTACACCCTGCAACTGCCAAAACGAGACCCATCGTCACACTTGCCATTTTCCAACGTTTCATCCATTCTTCCCCCTTTAAAATTTTATGAATGGAGCTAGCTTTTAATGGAACCTATCGTCATTCCTTTTACGAAGTATTTTTGCATGAAAGGATACACACACAATATAGGAAATATCGTCACCATTGAGATGGCCATTTTCACAGATTCCGGAGACACCATTTGGCGGTTGGCTTCATTCATACGCTGTGCATCAGCACCTGCTGTTACCTGTGTCGTTTGCAATATTTTCATTAGCTCATATTGCAACGTCGTCAATGCCTCGTTTGACCCATTATAAATATACGTATCAAACCAGCTATTCCACTGTCCGACAGAAATAAAAAGTGCCATCGTCGCCAAAATCGGTGTACACAATGGGATGATGACCTTTAAATAAATGGTAAAATCATTGGCTCCATCAATTTTGGCAGATTCTTGAAGTGAAATGGGCAAATTGTCGATAAACGAACGAATCATAAATACATAAAACGCATTGACCATCCCCGGAAGAACATAGACCCAAAAGGAATTGATCATTCCTAAGTCACGAATAAGCATATAGCCAGGAATCAAACCTCCTGAAAAGAACAACGTGAGCACTAGAAACACAGACATAAATCGTCGGGCCTGAAAATCCTTGCGACTGATCGCGTAAGCTAGCATCGTACAAGCGATAAGGCCAATCACTGTCCCAATCACCGTTCGTAAAACTGAATTAATAAACGCCGTTGTTAAGTTCCCATATCCAAAGATCGTTTCATAGTTTTTTAAAGTGAATTCCCGTGGCCAAATGTGGATCCCCCCACGCACGGTGTCAGTAGAATCATTAAACGAAATCGCCAACACATTAAGAAATGGGTACAGCGTAGCAATGATGACAATCACCATCAGGATATTAATGATTAGATCAAAAAGCTTCTCTGTAAAGGACGATCGGTTGATTGCTGATTTTTTTGCCATAAAGCTACATCACGCTTTCCTGACTAATTTTTTTGAAGAAGTAATTGGCAGAGAACAGCAACACGATCGCAATCACGGAATTGAAGATACTAATAGCTGTTCCGTATGAGAAACGGAACAAGCCGATCCCATAATTCAATGCATAGAGCTCAAGCACTTCTGAATAATCGGCGACCATCGGATTTCCTAAAAGAAGCTGCTTTTCAAAACCAATGCTCATCAAATTCCCAACACTCAGAATTAAAAGAACAATAATGACCGAACGAATACCTGGAAGTGTCACATGCCACATTTGTCGAATTCGCCCTGCGCCATCCGTTTTCGCTGCATCGTACAGCTCTTGATTAACACCCGTCATAGCAGCTAAAAAAATAATGGAATTCCAGCCCATCTCCTTCCAAAGGTCAGCAAAGGTCACAATCCACCAAAACAGCGGCCCCTTCGTCATAAACTGTATCGGTTCATCAATAATATGAAGACTTAACAGAATCGTATTCACAATGCCGTCCTCAACGGACAACGAACGAATCACGATGCCAGCGACCACAACCCATGACACAAAGTGAGGCAAATACGCGATGGTTTGCACACTGCGCTTAAAGAATTGCTGTCGAACTTCATTGATTAACAAGGCAAATATAATAGGCACTGTAAAGCCGATGACGAGCCCCATAACAGCCATAATGAACGTATTTCGAAGCACAAGATAAAAATACGAATCTGAAAACAATGCCTGGAAATGTGTAAATCCTACCCACTCTTGCTCAAAAAAGCTTAGTCCAGGCTTGAAATCCTGAAATGCCATCGTCCATCCCCAGATAGGAAGGTAATTAAACACAAACACCCAGATGATGAAAGGCACTGACATCGCGTATAGAAAACGTTGCTGCCAAAGCCTTCGCCAAAACCGCTTTTTCTTTTGCATCGATACTACATCTACTTGAGTGCCTGTTTTTGTCCCCAAACAGCTCCCCCCTTTTCTCTTTTATGAAAACGCTTTATTTTTTCTATCGTACTAAAAAAAACCGTTGGAGCAGTACCCCAAAGGTCGGATCTTTTTTCATATAGAAATTGTACATTGCCTTAGAATCCTTGATCCTCTGTATGTTTTTTGTACTCCGTCGGAGACATATTCATGTGTTTTTTAAACTTCAGATGAAAATAATCAACGCTTGAATAGCCCACGATATTTGCGACGTCATACACCTTTTTCCCCTCTCCAAGAAGCGTTTTCGCATGAGACATTCTCACTTGATCAACGTAGGACCTGAAGGAGATACCTGTTGATTTCCTAAACACTTTTCCGAGGTAAGCACTGTTGTAATTTAGAGCTAAGCCAAAGGTTTCAAGGCGTATGCTCGTATGATAATTTTCATGGATCCAGTCTACCATTTGCTTGACGACCCATTCTGCTCCTTCAGAGCCGTACATGGACATCGTATTTTGAGCCGTCTGTTGAAGGCAATCTATCACTTCTTGCAGCGTGTTTTTTGTATAGAGTTCGGCAATCTGCCCAGCAATTTGCCCTGGAGAAAATCGCCCCAGCACTTCAGAAAGAAGTATGGCTGATTTCTGTTTGCAAAACACCTCCGAGTAATGACCAAGGCGTAGCTGATCACCGAATGATTGAATTAAAGCAGACACCGTAGACGTTTTTCTAATGTCAATGGCATAATACAGTGCCTCAATTATATTTTTCTCCTGAAGCCACACATCGAATCGGCTCTCGTCCAATGAGACCACTTCAGCTAATCCTGCCCCCAGGAAGACACGCTTTGCGATTTGTTCCTTTAAAGATTCGAAGGCCACCGGAACCTCGTCACTTCGGTAAAGTGGTTCACTTCTTGCAATCGTCAAAACTCGCTGCCTTTCAGCCGCTTTTGACCGCAAGCCTCTTATTTCTTGGTTCCATGGAGCCTGGCGCTTTCCTAAAATAACAATTAAACGATCCTTTTTGAGTGGCACACATGTATATGCGGAGCGTTCACGAAAAAGGGTTTCTACGATCTTGAACGTCTCTTGAAAAGGCTCTACCGTATTTTTCTCCATATGAATGACAAGGAGTTGATGATCAATGGAAAGGACTGTTGGCAATGATTCAGAGTTTAGAAGTAATGCTTTCACAAAGGTCGGAGAGAGTTCCGCTTCTTTTGCCATCCCCTGACTCAACCGTGCTAAATGAGTTTCCAGCTCATCTTCATCGACGGGCTTTAAAAGGTATCCCTCCACCTGTGACTGAAGCGCACGCCGCGCGAAATCAAACTCTGCATGACCACTCAGAATGATAAACCGGACATGTTTGTCGGTCTCACGGATAGTTTCAATGAGTTCAATCCCACTCATCCCAGGCATCTTCATATCAACGATCATTAAGGACACCGGGGATTTTTCGTGAAATTGATACGCCTCTTCAGCATTTTGAGCAGTCCCCTTTACTTGAAATCCATAGCTTTCCCATTGAATGAGACTGCGTAGTCCTGTCTGGATCGCCGGTTCATCATCAACTATCAAGACACCTCGCATCTACCTTCCTCCTTTATCAGTGGTAAGAAAAAGTGGACTTCTGTTCCTTGACCAGGCTCGCTCTTAATGTGAAGTCCGGCATCCCCTCCGTAAAGCATTTGCAAACGACTATGCACATTTGCCAACCCAATCCGGTCACCATCATGGTCATTGGAAAGCATCTGCTGAATATCGGTCAGCCGTTTCTGCGACATGCCGACACCATTGTCCATAACGGACACGAATAACCCTTGTTGAATCGTCTTTGTTTTTATACTTATGTGACCTCCAGCTGCACTATTTTCAATACCATGAATGACGGCGTTTTCTACTAAAGGCTGAATGACAAGTGGCGGCATTGAGCAGTTCGCCGAGGATGGCTCCATCTCAATCGAAAAGGTGAGTCGATTTCCATAACGAAAATGCTGAATATGCAGATAACTCCTAACCAACTGTAGCTCTTCTTCTACAAAAATTGCTTTCCCGCTCATATCGAGACTACGCCTTAAAAGCTTTCCTAAATCTTTCACGACGCTGGCAATATCTCTTGATCCTTGCACATGTGCCCTCATACGTATGGTTTCTAACGAATTAAACAGAAAATGTGGATTGATTTGACTCGCAAGCAGCTTGAGTTTCATCTCATGTTGTTTTAGTTCAAGAGCCCGCCTTTGTTCGTTCGACAAGTTCACCTCATGCAGTAGCACTCTCACATGGGACAGCATTTTGTTAAACTGCATTGATAGTTCGCCGATTTCATCCTCTCCATCCACCTGAACTGTTTTCTCTAAATGGCCTTCTGCGACAACGCCAATTTCCTGATGAAGTCGTTTTAAACGTTTAAGTAAGACGCCGGACAATAGGTACACAACGACACCTGATGCAATCATGGCCAAAAGCGTCACAACGACGCCAAGCATGCTTAAGCGGTTGGCATCCCTTGTCATGTTTTCAATAGAAAAAACGGAAACAATCTTCATCCCGTTAGGCTTATTGTTGTCAGACACATTCTCGATCTTCACCTGCGAAGCAACGCCATTGACCTCTGCTTTGACTAAATCCTCTTCCCCTGTTGGGATCCCTAGCTCTTCAGGAGTGGAACCAATTGTGTGTTCTCTATTTGCTGCCACAATGACATTATTTTCATCGATAATCATTGTTTCAAACGTCTCCTGCAAAAGAATATCATTGATGAGCGAGCTATTCACCGGAATGACGAGAACGCCTGCCGTCTGATAGTTTGGAAACGGAAGCATTTGGACGAGACTTAAAGCTGGACGGTTCTGATTGGTTTCATCTCGTACGCTTAGCCAAGATGGTACTCCTTGTTTCGCCAAGGCCGTTTTATACCATGGGGCGGATTGCACCTCCTCCGTTGCTCGAAACAAGCGCCAATTGTTTAAAAGCGATGAATTGTCCATATAAAAACGAATATTCCCGATTTGTTTGTACACTTGTAGGTACGCCTCAAGCGTTTGATATTGACTATAGGCAAGCGTCACATCATACGTCGTGCTGTAATCTGTGTTGACCAGGTGCGAAAAACGACTGTCAAACAATAGCTGTGATGAAATGTTTTGGGGAATGATCAGCACGTCATTCAATCGCTTTTTGACACGATCCACGTTATGGGTAATCTGTTCAGTCGCACTCGTAAGAGCCATTTGCCTAAGCTCACCTGTGAGCAACCACCCAATCGCACCTAGGGGCACTATGACAACAGCGAGAAAGGAAAGCACCATCTTTGATCGGATACTTCTCTTATCTACCCACGCTTTCATTGCTTTCCCCCTTCTAAGCGGCCAGCTAAAATGGATAACCAATGATATGAAGCGCTTACAATATTTATTATTCTCTCACAACCACTCGAGAAAATAAACTGTTTTCGAAAGCGGTTTCTATAAATCAACCTAAAACTGATCCCCCACCGACGATGCGTTATCAACAGGGGAAAATATATCTTGCCTAAACCGAGCACCTGCTTGTTACAACAAGACTACGGCTTTTCGTTGAATAGCTCATTCATCATCATGTCTGGACGGTTCACAAATTGCTTCATAATGTTATAGTGGTCCGTTTCCTGCCACTTTCTGACCTCTAAGCCGTCCCTTGTCAGCCAATACAATGTTGCGTTTGGATAGGCCATGAGAATAGGAGAATGGGTAGAAATGATAAACTGTGAGCGCTTTTCGACCACCAACTCATGAATGCGAGCGAGCATGGCCATCTGACGTAAAGGGGATAAAGCAGCTTCAGGCTCGTCCATAATATACAGACCATCTCCACCTAAACGGTTCATGAAGGTGGCGAAAAAGGACTCGCCATGCGACTGCTCATGAAGCGATTTGCCACCGTATGAATGACGAATCGGTGGGCTATAGGAAAACTCAGAATCGAGCTTATCAATTTGTGAGGCGACGTTATAGTAGCTTTCTGCCCTGAAAAAGAAGCCATCTTTTGGACGATAAGGCGTTTTGACGAGACGAATATAGCGATGCAGCTCTGAATGGGTCTCGCGGCTTGCGAAAGAGAAATTTTTCGTTCCTCCTTCTGGATTGAATCCCCAAGCAATCGCGATCGCTTCAATTAAGGTGGATTTGCCCATGCCATTCTCACCAATGATGAACGTGACGGCAGGATGCAGTTTTAATTGATCCAAATCCTTCAGTGACGGTAGGTTGAAGGGATATTCATTTGGATGAGGGTAGGAACGACGATGAAAATCGATATGCTTTAGATAACTGGACGTTGTCACCATAGGACAGGATCACTCCTTTGTATACTTCATACATTAAAGCGCGCCAATTCAGCACCAGTCTTCCGTGCTTCTTTAAGCAAAAACTGCGACTGCTTCTTATTTCATTCGTTTAATAATGTCCATCAATTCTTCAATCGTTTCTTCTTGGTTTCCGTTTTGTATCGCTTTGACCATGCAATGCTTGGCGTGGTCCTCCATTAAAACGAGGCTAACATTTTTTAAGGCAGATTCAACGGCTGAAATCTGGTGCAAAATGTCTACACAATACTTATCCTCATCGATCATTCTGTGTAGTCCTCTCACCTGACCTTCCACGCGTTTTAAGCGATTAAGCAAGGCTTGTTTGTTCGGTTGCACGGTTTTTTTATGCGTTTCTGCCAATCGTCTTCGCCTCCTTATTGGTGTTTCTTTTCTTTGTTTTGTGTGGGGTATTTATCCATTATTATTTTATCTGATTACAATTCTATTTACCATTCGTTATAAAGCATGTGCTAGTTCCTGTTTCTCGTTAGTTTTAAGCGTTGCAGTCGCAAGGCATTGAGCACAACGGAGACAGAGCTGAAGGCCATGGCGGCTCCTGCGATCCAAGGTGCAAGCAATCCTAATGCGGCAACTGGAATGGATGCGGTGTTATAGAAGAACGCAAAAAAGAGATTTTGTTTAATGTTTCGTATGGTTTTGCTGCTAATTTCAATGCTGTCCGCAACACTATGAAGATTTCCACGCATGAGCGTAATATCGGCCGCTTCGATGGCAATATCGGTTCCAGTTCCCATTGCCATTCCAATATCCGCAACGGCAAGGGCGGGTGCATCATTAATTCCATCCCCAACCATAGCTACCTTTTTGCCTTCGCTTTGGATGCTTTTAATGACATTCGCTTTTTCTTCAGGAACGACCTCGGCAATGACACGGTCAATTCCCACTTGCTTGCCAATCGCCTCTGCTGTGCGTTGATTATCACCTGTTAACAGAATGACCTCTAGCCCTAAGCTATGCAAGCGCTGAATTGCTGCTTTTGATGTGTCTTTCACAGTATCCGCAACCGCCACCACACCAGCAAGCTGTTGATCAATGGCCATGAGCATTGCCGTCTTCCCTTGCTCCTCAAGAGCGGTCATTTTTTCCTCTAAGGGTTCGCTCGATATGTTGTGTTTGGCGAATAGTTGTCTCGTTCCGACAAGAACCTCCGTCCCTTTTACAACGGCGCGTATGCCATACCCAGGAAGGGCATCAAAGTCCTCCAATGGTTCAAAAGCAATTCCTTTCTCTTCAATGCCTTTAACAATGGCCTCTGCCAGCGGGTGCTCGGAGCTATTCTCGGCAGCACCAACATATGAAAGAACCTTTGATTCTTCAGCATTTGGCAACAAAAAGATGTCGGTCAATGCTGGTTCGCCTTTTGTCACTGTACCCGTTTTATCAAGGACAACTGTTTGAATCGCTCGAGCATTTTCAAGATGTTCCCCGCCTTTGAACAGAACGCCTAGTTCTGCCGCACGACCAGAGCCCGCCATCACAGAGGTAGGTGTTGCAAGGCCAAGCGCGCAAGGACAGGCAATTACGAGAATCGTGATAAGTGGAACAACAGCTGCGCGGACATTGCCAGGATCAACGATGAAAAACCAAATCATAAACGTCACAGCCGCAATCAAAACAACAACAGGGACGAAGATACCAGACACTTTGTCCGCAATTCTTTGGATATCCGCCTTGCTCCCTTGGGCATCTTCAACGATTCTGACGATTTGAGATAACGCCGTATCTCGCCCTACTTTTGTTGCCTGAATTCTTAATACCCCGTTCATGTTTACAGTCGACCCGATCACTGAATCACCCTGGGCCTTATCGGCAGGAATGCTTTCGCCGGTAATCATGGATTCATCAACGGCAGAACGCCCTTGTTGAATCGTGCCATCTACCGGAATTCTCTCTCCGGGACGCACGATCACGATGTCACCGACCAACACATCTTCAATAGGCACTTCTCGCTCTGTACCTTCTCGAATCACCATGGCTGTCTTCGCCTGAAGCCCAAGCAGCTTTTGAATGGCCTGACCTGTGCGCCCCTTTGCGCGCACTTCGAATAATTTCCCAAGTAACACTAATGTTATGATAACAGCGCCCGCCTCAAAGTAGAGTTCTGGCATGTGGTGACCAAGGCCGCTTTGGTTCCATTCCCAAACTAAGAACAGACTATAGAAAAAGGCGACCGTTGTTCCCAAAGCGACAAGGACGTCCATATTGGCACTTTTGTTTCGCAGCGCTTTGTATGCCCCTTTATAAAACTGAGCACCAACAATAAATTGAACAGGTGTAGCCAATGCCAGCTGCACCCAAGGGTTCATAAAGAACATTGGAACATAAAGAAATGACGTGAATTGAAAGTGAGACACCATCGTCCATAAAAGCGGGAACGTAAGCACCGCTGAGAGAATAAATGTTCTCGTTTGCCTTTGAATTTCGTTTTCCTTATGATCGGCAGTTTCTTCCCTCGATGTTGGCGATAGCAATTCATAGCCAAGCTTTTTGGCAGCCTCCTTCATCTCGTTGGCTGTAATCTGATCGCTATCGTACACCATGGTTACATTCTCCAAGCTAAAATTAACAGAGGTGCTAAACACCCCATCCATTTTGGATAACCGTTTTTCAATCCGATTCGCACACGCCGCACAGGTCATGCCTGAAATAACAAAGGTTTGTGTATCGTGTACAACGCTATACCCTAGCTTTTTGATTTTATCTTCAAACGCTTGTGCATTTGTTCTTTCAGGGTCGTAGGAGACCTGTGTTTTTTCTATCGCAAAGTTGACGTTCGCTTTTTGCACACCATCTATTTTCGAAAGACCTTTTTCAATTCGATTGGCGCACGCAGCGCATGTCATGCCAGCGATGTGTAACGACACCTCTTTTTGAGCTTCCAATGATAACCCCTCCTTACAAGTAGGATGTTGTCTATTTATCTTCTTTCTTTCAATGCACGGAAGTTAAAAGTCTGTGTTAATTCTTCTCTTGAAGTCGATCATACCATACCCCCCTATGGTATTCAACAATGAGGGCCGAGCACAGAAAAAGAGAGAAGTCACGTTCACTCCTCTCCAATGCGTTTCAATTATGGGGCAATGATGACACCACACGCTACTCGCGCGCCACCGTCTCCTGCTTTTAATGTTTCTTTGTCCGGTCCAGGTGTATCCTTTTCAGTCGATTGATAACGGTCGGGAATATTGGACAGGTTATCAGCCTTTTCGTGAATGATGATGCCTGTCGCTGCCTCTACAAGCTCTTGGCCGGAAAATCGATCCGTTTGTACGGTAAGCTTGGCGTTTCCATCTGTTGTGACGAATAAAGGTGGCAAGTCGCCTACATGGTTCGGGTGGTCTGCATGTGTTGGGTTGTAATGCCCTTCAGCAGTTGTGAAAGGCCCTTCTTTGGCGTCTGCCTCGCAAATACCAACCGTATGGATATGGAACCCATGAAAGCCCGGCTTTAATCCAGCTACTTCAATGTCTACCTTTGTCTTGCCGTCTACGTCGTGAAATGTCACCTCGCCAATGACATCTTTATCGGTATTGATCAGTTGCGCAATAGCGGAGGGACGTTCTGGCGTTTCAGAAAGAGCTTCGACATCCTGCCCATCGCCAGACACTGGATCGGACTCCTCCGTCTGTGGATTTTGGTTGCAAGCTGTAAGGAGGCACAAGAAAACGATCGTCAATATACTGTAGCGAACATAGGTCAACGGGAATCACACCTTTTTTGTAGTTGCCACCAGTATGGACAATGAAGGCTAGCACTCATACGTCAAAATTGAACATCCCGTGACAAAGAGGCGCAAGTTAACAGTATTCACCACAGAGACCAGCATTCAATGCTTTAATGTTTCCTCCAACTCCACTACACTGAACATAGGTACCATCCACCCTACGATTCGGAGAGATCAGCATGCCGTTTTCACGCATATTATTTTTAATGCTTTGTGTTATTTGCATTGTCATTTTTGTCCGCTATTGCGCCCCCAGCGATATGCCTTTTTCGAGGCAACCGCTGTTAGAACAATTAAAAGAAGAAGCTCCTGCCAAAGGATTGCATCCAGCAGTGGAAGAAAAGAAAAATCGTTTGATTGAACAAACGCTTGCTATTGGTATTCCTATCTTAATTACGGATGGTTACCGTTCAGTTGAAGAGCAAGACCGGATCTATGCCAAAGGACGTACAGCCCCCGGAAATATAGTGACGCATGCAAAAGGCGGAGAATCCTTACACAATTATGGATTAGCGATCGACTTCGCGCTAAAAATACCAGATGGCAATGTCGTTTGGGATTTGGAACGCGACGGCAACCAAAATGGAACCTCGGACTGGATGGAGGTTGTCGCCATTGCAAAGGGTCTCGGCTTTGAATGGGGCGGCGATTGGCCGCAATTTAAGGATTACCCCCATTTTCAATTCATTCCTGACGATATTAGGTGAAAATAAAACAGGGTTGTCCGAAAGTCATGATCATGACCTTTGAGACAACCCTTTTTCATACTGTCGTTTAACGATACAAATAATAAATATAATCGAGAGGAACCCCAGCGTAACCTAGCTGATGGAGCATAGCGGAGATATTGCCGCGATGATACGTCCCGTGGTTAATCACATGACCTAAAATTGTTTCAACAGGCCAAGGTTTCGTTCCGTAGGCGGGATGAGTGAGCTCAATGCTTTTCTTTTCCTCAAGGCTAAGTTTTTTGAGACTTTTATTTAGAAAGCTCTCATACAAAGTGACGAGGTCTTGAAAAGATACGCTCCTTAACGCTTCCTTTTCAGTATCGACGGAGGCTTTCACAGTTATGAATTCTTCGCCATCGATCGTTTTTAACCACGTCATGTCCATTAAATACATATGTTTAACGACCTCTAAGATCGACGAAAAAGTGCCTTCAATCTCCTTCTCTGCAATACCTTCTGGCAGTGTCTGCACATGGGCAAACAATGTTGCGTTTGCCCATGTGTGGTACGCCGTATCAACCGACCCTTTCATACACTCCACTCCCTAACGTTTAGTTTACCGTATCAAGCACCTGTCCTTGATCTACGACAAGTGTATCGCCAAAGTGCACAGTAGGCGTAAGTGTCACACAATCTAGATGGACACCGGCATCGATCGTTCCGCCAAAGGTTTTGTTCGAACCAAAGGCGACGTGAATCGTCCCATACGCCTTTTCATCCTCAAGAATGTTACCGGTGACGCGTGCATGCGTGTTGGTTCCGATACCAAACTCGGCGATGCACCTTCCATCTTCTTTTCCTAGTAGCTCCAGCAAGCGCGCTCCATCTTCCCCCGAAGCATCGACGAGGCGTCCTTCCTCTACCGTTAAAACGACAGGAGCCGCGACCTTCCCGATGCCAGCGATCGATCCATCAATATAAATACTGCCTGTTGAGTCTTCCATTTGCGGAGCGATAAAACTCTCGCCAGAAGGCAGGTTTCCAGAATGTCCTCTGCCTTCAAAAACGCCAGCGGATGGAATTCCTTGACGATCGGCAATGTTGAGGGTCAGCAGATGATCTTTGTCCGGACCCGTTTTTATCGTAATTCGTTCATGTCTGTGCAATTGCTCTGTAAAATGGGCTGTCAGTTTTTTCACCTTCGTATAATCGGCTTTCATCGCACCTTCTGTGAACATGTCCATCGTAATTCCTGGCATCGTCACGACTTTGGTGCCTGCTGTACTCGCTGCTTTTCTTGCTTCTGTGTGCGTTAGTGAATGCTCGCACACACAAAAACAAATATCGCTTGCTTTCATTAACGCCGCAATCGTTGCTGGGGGCTCCTCACCAGAACGTTCTCTTGTTTGCATCACGGCAAAGTCACAAGCATACCCAAGCTGGCAAAGTGCATCAAACATTAGCCTGCCAATGTCCTCCTTGTCCAAATCGGCCAAAACCACCACATGCTCCTTGCCGGTGGCTAGCACATTTTTTTGCATCATGTTGTCAATAATCGGAATGAATGTCTGTAATGTTGTCATGGGATAACCCCTTCTATAAATGATATTGTCTTATGATCATACATCAAAAACGAACAAACAGCTTCGTTATTCTTACCACATTGTCCAGAGACTAAGGGCTAGCGAGCTCCCCAGTATGATCGCCAAAACAATCCATACTGTCGGACGGCCAAGGTTCACTGTCCAGCCAACGCCCATACGTTTCTCCAAAAAAAGCGCGGGATCATGACGGTTGATATAAAATAACCCAAGCTTCCAATAGCGGTCATCGTCTCGCTGTACACCGATCCCCTGGTCTGAGTCAGGAACTCGAAGCCTGCTTCCACCCTGCCCCGTGATAAGAGATAGTACGATTGCTCCGATGATGATGACGGTACTTATCCCTATAGGAACAATCGTGATCAAAGTGCTCGGGACCTCTATAAGGTACGTCAGCTGCAAAAAGAAAAACAGTCCAACAATGAGAACGCATGTGATTAAAAGAAAAAGTGACCAATAGGCGCGGAACGACTGTTGTTGTTTTAATGAACGCTTACGGTGAGCTGGATCAATCTGCTGTTTCGCACGATCGATCATGCTGTTGATGAAGACAAAAAGTGCGATCATATACACTTG
This sequence comes from Aureibacillus halotolerans, assembly GCF_004363045.1. NCBI lineage: Bacteria > Bacillati > Bacillota > Bacilli > Caryophanales > Bacillaceae > Aureibacillus > Aureibacillus halotolerans. The sequence continues at coordinate 55,195 of NZ_SNYJ01000019.1, read as the reverse complement.
AATGATCGGCAACAAATAAACGATTTTATACGTTTTTTCTTCCCACACTGTCACATTGCCGGCAAAGTCATATTTCATCGGCAATGGATTCGGCATCTGGTTGTAGTTTAAAAACGTAAGTACAAAGGACAGCATGGCAACCAACGCTGGAATAACAAACCAAGCATTACTGTACACCGCTTTTCTTTCAGCAGCAGACGTCAAATGAGCCGTTGCATATTGCCGCTGCTGTGCATGCCATGCTTTCGATTCTTTTAAAGCCTTCATTTTGTGATGTGCTTTAAGATACACCCAAAAAGCGACTATAAAAAACAGGAGTGGAAGCATCGAAAGAGCGATAATGCGACCTGTGTCAGCGTCGGTAACGTCCTTTACTAGTAGCATCATCCCTAGTATGAGGAGAATAGATGTCAGGCCCGTCCATTTGATGTACCGTTTCCTTACCCCCGTGATCTCCTCTTCCTGAAAAGCCTCTTCAGGAATGGAAATGCCAAAGCTAATCGTTTTTCTTGTCAAATACGGCATCATAATGACAGATGCACATAAAGGCAACAGGACGATAAGCATAAAAAATTCCATCACCTTCACTCCTCCCCTGCTGAATGTATTGTATTGTATGTGAGTCGAACAAGCTGTTGAATATCATCCTCAGTCATCTGCCTACAGATCGCCTCTGCCATAAGTGGACGCAACTGCTCGTGAAGGAGCTCCTTGTAAACTGAATCGGCAGGAGTGACCCCCTCCGGATGAACGACTACCCCTTTTTGGCGATGAATTAGGATAAACCCTTCTTGCTTCAGCTGTTGATAAGCTTTGTTCACTGTATGCAGATTAATGCCTAAATCAGAGGCTAAGCTTCGAACAGACGGCAGAGGAGCTCCTGGGGCCAATTCTTTTCGAGCAATGCCTTCGATGATTTGCTGCTTCATTTGCGTGTAGATGGCAACGTCTGAGTTTAAATCAATGTTGAGGAACAATCATTTCACCTTCTTTTTTATATCTGTTATATATAGTGTATAACAGATGTTATAAATACACAATACATTTCATGATACGTCTAGAAAGATGTTCTCTCTAGTGCCCTTTCCACTACCTTCGTTGGTTATGGTCGGAATTGAACCAACAAGGTCCATCTCATTTCATTCGTTCTTTCCAATCACCAAAAGCTGCAACTAGTGAGAATCTAGCAGTAAAGAAAACATGACGAGGTCTTTATGGATCGCTCCGTCAACAAACTTCGCTTTCTGTGGGGCACGGCTTCAGCTTCTTCGGAAAGCAGGCTTTCCGAGGGGATCTTCAGCTCGCGCTGATCCCACTAGAGTCTACGCATGTTGACTACGCTGATGTTTGTTTCTGCGCACATTGTTTTATTGTGGGCTCGGTCTCGTATAGAGGGTAAAAGCCGTGTGGCAACCAAATCAGGCAAGTACGTGCAATGTTTCAAGAGATCACTTGGTGCCTTTTACACGAATGTCGTTTGATGAAGGAATGAAGTGAACCTATAAAAGGTCGGTCTCATTTCATTCGTTCTTTACAATAACCAAAAGCGGTCACTAGTGAGACTCCAGCAGCAAAGAAAACACGACGAGGTCTTTTCAAGTTGAAGATGCGCTAGGGTGCGCGGGAATGACGACGGCTCGGTCAACAAACTTCGCTTTCTGTGGGGCACGGCTTCAGCTTCCTCGGAAAGCAGGCTTTCCGAGGGGATCTTCAGCTCGCGCTGATCCCACTAGAGTCTACGTCTGTTGCCTACGCTGATGTTTGTTTCTGCGTACATTGTTTTATTGTGGCGCGGTCTCGTATAGGGGGTAAAAAGCCGTGTTGCGACCAAATAAGGCAAGGAAGTGCAATGTTTCGAGTTAGATCACATGGTGCCTTTTACACGAATGTCGTTTGGTAACTTTTGAAAATGAAACCAAAAAAGATCTTTCTCATTTCATTCGCCCTTTATCATAACCAAAAGCGACGACTAGCGAGACTCCACGACTAAGAAGTCATGACGAGGTCTTTTCGAGTCGATGATGCACTTGTGCCCTTCAGGGTGAAAGCGAACGTATAGCCGTTTGCCTAGAGAAAATGTTTTCCAACTGTTAACTTGTGCGAAAACAAGAACCATAACTCATCCTGAATAAAATAAGATCTACGTTACCTGATGGGGCACTAGTTTGTGCTATGCTCATGTCGTTTACTAAGCTATAGTTGAGAAAAGTGGACATTTGCTATGCTTAAGGATATGAATGGGCAACCCCTTAACAGTTTAAAAGTATGAAATTGTCTCCCAAGAGAGGAAAATGAAAATGGTAAAAGTTGATATTTGGTCGGACGTTGCTTGTCCATTTTGCTATATCGGAAAACGGAATTTTGAACGTGGCGTGCAGATGCTGGAGGGTGAACAAGACATAGAGGTGAATTTCCGAAGCTTTCAGCTTGATCCATCAGCCCCTGTGACGACAAAGGACAGCGTACACGACATGCTCGTCAAAAAATATGGCATGCCGCTGGCGCAAGCGAAGGAAATGAATCAAAACGTGACGCAAACGGCAAAGCAAGCAGGGCTTCGCTTTGATTTGGACAATGTGGTGCTCACAAATACGATGGACGCCCATCGGTTGAGTCATTTCGCAAAGCAACAAGGCAAGATGAACGATGTGATTGAAGCATTACTGTGCGCCTATTTCGTGGAAGGCAAGCATGTGGGCGATCTTTCTGTGCTGGCGTCGATTGGCGAACAGGCCGGCCTCGACAAAAACGCCGTGAGGGACATGCTAGCAGGACATTCGTTTAAAGCTGAGGTGAACAAGGACCAAGAGGATGCCAAAGCAATTGGCATGACGGGTGTGCCTTTTTTCGTCATCAATGATACCTATGCCGTGTCAGGCGCGCAGCCTCCCGAAGTATTTGCGAATGCGTTGCGCGATGTGACCGAGAAGGAAAAACTGAGTCAAGATGCGGTATGTACAGACGCTCATCGTTGTGAATAGGTCTAAACAGGTTACCGTCTTGTCATACGAATAATATGAGCAACAGTGACCCATTCTTTCCCAATCAACAGACGGCCTGTGGCTCCATCAATGCGTTTTGGCATCCCCGATTTCGTCAAATAGACACCATGAAGATAATACGTGATCTGCAACGCTTCATCCGCATGAATCGCTTGCAGAATGAGCCAATAATGGGATTGAATCGTTTCTTGAGACAGGAGCGGCGATGCAGCTACAAGATAAGGCAACAGACACTCCGCACATGTCTCTGGCTGCGAAGACTCTTTCGGTAATGATCGATACACGCCCTCTCCTCCTCAGGAACAAGTGTTTGCATTCATAATATCAGAATATACGTTCGCTAATCAAGTGTATGTTTTTCCACAACGACAAAAAGCAGCGCGTCTCATCAATTGAGACGCGTCTGCTTTTTTCTGTAGAGCTATTTACAGGCGATTGATTTTTTTGATGTCTTCAATTGGCACCTTAGGCTCACGTTGTTCGGTTAACAGCCCATTCACTTCCTGTTGCACATCTGTAATTTGCGTGTAGCAGTACCCGACAATTTCAGGGTGTTTTCGAATCGCTTCGGTAATCGCATGGTAGCGAGAAAGGAAGGCTTCTTTATCGGCGACTTGATTGCCGTACCCCCAACCCTTTTCTGTTTCAAAGGCAATGCCGCCGTATTCACTAATTAATATCGGCTGCCCCTTGTATTCATAGCCCTGTGCAAATGGAAACTTCCCGTGATTGTGCGACACTTTGTTATCAGTAATCCGGTCCATCTGCTCGTAACGCTCGGTGAACGCAGTGCCCAGCTCCTCGTAATCATGCAAGGTGAGAATATCTGAAATCGTATGCTCCCAGCCATCATTCACAACGACCGGACGCATTGGATCAATGGCCTTTGTTAATGCATAGATTCCCTCTGTAAACTTCTGTTGTTTTTGATCACTGTAAATTTGTGCCACACCCCATGACTCGTTAAACGGTACCCACGTAATAATAGACGGATGATTGTATTGCTGGCGAACAATTTCCAACCATTCTTCTGTAAACGACGTCACCGCTTCATCGGAAAATTCGTAGGCTGCCCCCACTTCAGACCAAACGAGCAACCCCATCTGGTCACACCAATAGAGGAAACGTGCATCCTCGACTTTTTGGTGCTTACGAACACCATTAAAGCCCATCGCCAATGTTTTCTCAATATCATCCTTCATCGCTTCATCCGACGGTGGAGTTAAATGAGTGTCAGGCCAATATCCCTGATCCAACAAAAGCCGTTGGTAAAGTGGCGAATTGTTCAGTAGGATTTGTCCTTTGTCAGTCGAAATTTTTCGCATCCCAAAATATGAGGTTACTTCATCAATGACCGTTTCACCGTCGTACAATGTGAAGGTGATGTCATACAAATGAGGATGCTCCGGCGTCCAGTGCCTCACCTTCCACTCGGTTAAGTCACTTGTAACATCCGCTGTAAGCTTCGTTTTTGTACGTGTTGGCGTAAACGAAAATTGGTTAATGAGGTCATTTTTATATGTGATCGTCGTTTGCAACGACAATGCAGTGTTGCCTTCTCCAGCGAGCTCATATTCCAGGCCCAAGGTTGAGGTGTCAATGTCTGGTGTCATTTTCACAGTCTTAAGATGCTGCTTGCTGACAAATTCGAGCCACACCGTTTGCCAAATTCCCGTCGTTTGTACGTACCAGCAACCAAAATTCTCATCCACCCAGCGCTGCTTCCCACGAGGCTGTTCAGTGTTTTTGCTGTCCACGACCTTTACAACGAGCTGATTTTCCCCAGCGTCTTTAAGATAAGGTGTGATTGAAAATGAAAACGCAGTGTAACCACCCTTGTGATTGCCTGTGTAGTGTCCATTCACCCACACATGGGTCACATAATCACTTGCTTGAAAGTGAAGTAGCGTCTCTTGATCCTTCGACTCACTAGGAATTGTAAAACGTCTCGCATACCAAACGGTGTCATGGTGCGTTTCATCACCAATACCACTAGCTTTACTCTCATAGGCAAACGGGACTTGGATCTTTTGGTCAAGTGCAGGCGCTTGCGGCCAGTTCGCTTTTTCGCCTTGATGGTCATCATCAAAAGCAAAATCCCATTGCCCATTCAAACACTGCCAGCGGTTTCTCCTAAATTGCGGTCTCGGGTACTCGGTTCTTTCAAATGTCATTGCTTTCCCCACCTTTTCATTTATTCCTAACTTCCCGTATTAAATTTGATAATAGCGTTTTCATAGATGATAAGTCAATGAAAAAACCGCTAAATAAGTGCTTTTAAACCTACGGATTTCATGTAATAAAAGGTCGTGTATTCTTGTTTTCCGGCCATTCATAGACGACATGCATGCGAATGGCCTGGGGATGGTCGCCAAACTGCTTACCGAACAGATTGAGCCCCCCGATATGCTGCGCATTGTCCTTTACACCGATGCGAAAACGAACGAAGGATTGTGACGTAATGGACAAGTCGGCGAGGTTGACCTGTGAAATCGCTACATCATCGACCGTGCTTCCTTTTGCGTCTACCTTCCACGTTTTTAACAAGCCATATTGCGTCGATGCGCCGATATCTCTTTGCTGACTTAAGTGACCAGGTCGTCCACCAAAATCACCAGGTGATCGCCAGCTCCCGATGTCTACACCGTTCATCCAGACGGTAATATCGGACGGCCATTCCGGGTCAAAATGCGGAGCCTCTGAACATAATTCCAAGGAGAATTGGATATCCACAAGCCGGGCATCCTCTGGAATTTGCAAAGGAAACACATATTCCAAATAACCTTTTCTAATCCAAATGAGTTCTGCCTCTGTTCTCTTCGGGTGATAAAAATGTACAGGCTCATCATCTGGGACTAATAGATTCCCATGTACATCAGCCATTCCACACGTGGGAAACACATCACAATCGACAAATTGCCCTATCGGCACTTCTAATTCGTATGTTTGAGAGGAATTGTTCAGTTCGACCATTGAATGGAGGGCAATATGAATCTCATTAAATTGGCGTGTGCATACCTTCATTGATCCGCGCTTCCCCGGTCTAGATTCTGTATGTAGTAACTCAGCTTCTTCTAATATTCTTACGTGAGCCGCCGTTGTAGACACTGGGAGACTAAGTTTTTCAGCACATTCGATTACATTGAATGACTGTGTGCTCAACAGCTCAAGCAGGTCGACGCGATCGGCGGAAGCAAGCGCATGTGCGACCTTACGTAACTTTCTTTTGTCTTCCATGGAAAGCTTTAGCACTGTCCGTTCACACTCCATTCCATCTTTTCATTGTCACCAGTTTACGCGTTTTTCGTTTTAAAGAGCAATAAACTGCAAAATAGTTTTTAAGCTACTTTAGTATACAAGCTGCCATACACTCGCTTTCCACGGGCGAACTGCGAGCCTCCTCGGCGCGTTGCGCACTGTGGGGTCTCGCTTAGCTCGCTGTTCCCGTAGGAGTCTCGCTAGTGGCTGCTTTTGGTTTATTGGCTGCAGCTAAGACAAGGGTCATGAACCTATGTTGAGTGTTTTTAATCAACAATAAATCAAGTGCCGTGGGGGAGATACAAGCTAAGACGTTTAAGGTTCACACATTAAACATGCATACATACACTCGCTTTCACCCTATAAGGCATAAGGGCAACATCGACTTGAAAGTCGTCTCGTCGTGATTTCTTTACCCACACTGAAGGGCACAGATGCAATGTCGGCTTGAGGAGTTCTGTTCTTGTCTTGATACTGAAAAATCCGAAACGTACTATGAAATTCTAACTGACATTTCGTAGTCGTTCGGATTTTTTTATTGGCTTCTCAAATTATGAATTTACCTACCAATACACTTAGGGCGTGTCTTAAAACTCGCTAAGAGGCATCTGTCACCGCCTTTTCGTCCCCTGCTGCGTTCCTTTTTCTTGACGTACGGCCGGTACGCCTGCGAAAAAGCGCCTTGCTTGGAACGAAAATTCGGCAACATCTGCTCCCTTCAGAGTTCTCAGACACGCCCTAGATAATAGTTCTATCCCTGACTCCAAGAGAATTTTACTTTTTCGCCGTTAGGATGTGGGTCGTGCACGTTCTTTAAATGAATGATGGTGCAATGTTGCATAGTGCCCGTTTTTCGCCAATAATTCTTGGTGATTCCCTTCTTCAGCAATCTCGCCGTCCTTCATTACTAAAATGCGATCTGCCTCTCGAATCGTTGAAAGCCGGTGAGCAATGACAAGTGTAGTTCGATTCACCGACACCTTTTCTAAGGCTTGCTGAATGAGCCATTCAGAGTGAGAATCCATGTTTGCCGTAGCCTCGTCTAGAATTAGCACCTTCGGCTCAAATAACAAAATGCGTGCAAAGGAAATCAATTGTCGTTCGCCTGCCGCCAGCCCACTGCCATTCTGTGACAAGTGCGAATCGTACCCTTGGGAGAGCCGCTGAACCATCGGGCCTGCCCCAACAGCTTCACAGGCTGCTATGACTCGTTCTTTTGAGATATCCTGCTGAAACAAACGGACATTGTCAATCAGCGTCCCCCCATACAAAAAGGGCTCTTGCTGCACGAGACCAATATACTGGTGCAGTGTTTGCAGAGGGATTTGTTTGAGAGGCTGGCCGTCAAGCAAAATCGTCCCTTTAACAGGGTCGTAAAAGCGTACGAGAAGGTTCATTAGCGTACTCTTGCCCGAGCCTGTAGTGCCCACAATTCCTACCATTTCCCCAGGACGAATATCGAGATGGATGTCTTTTAAAACAAGCGATTTTTGATCGTATGAAAACGAGACCCCTTCAAACTGGATGCGTCCATCTTTGTGAAGCTGACGAAGCTTTTTGTCAGAAGCTTGTTTCGCTTCCCTCACCTCAGGCTTTTGGTGAAAAATAAGCCAGAGCCGTTCCATTGAAACAAGCGTCGATTGCAAGGTATTCCACTGCTGCGTCAATTGGTTGATCGGCTGGAAAAATTGACGCATATAGCTTATGAAGGCATAAAGCACACCAAACTCAATTTGCTGAGAAAGAACAGCCGTGCCGCCAATCCAAACAAGAAAAGCAACAGACAGGTTTCCAAGCATATCAAAGGAACGATTAAACAGGACGTTGCCTGTAATCTCACGGATATTCGCTTTTAGAAACAATTTGTTTTGCTTCTGAAAACGATTAATCTGTTCCTTTTCCTGATGGAATGCTTGAATTAAGCCCATACCTGCAAGATTTTCTGCTGTAAATGCGATCAGTCTTGACAGCTGCGTTCGCGAATTGCGATAGGCATTTCGAATATAGCGGCGAAAGAGAGCAGCAATCAGCGCAATAACTGGCAAGACAATCATGCAGTACAACGCAAGCTGAACATCCAACGAAAACATGAGCAAAATGATCAAGATGAGCATTAAGCCATCACGAATCAGGCTGACCAACACCTGTGTGAAAAATTGTGAAATCGTTTCTGTATCACTGGATTCATTGGTGACAAGACTTCCTCTGGAATGCTTATCAAAAAAAGACATCGACTGCGTATAGATGTGTTGGAACAAATCCTTTCGAAGCTTCGCGACAATGCTTTGACCGATAAATTGCAGCCTCGTTGCTTGTAAGTACGTGAACAACAAGCTCAACCCGGCAAGAACCATAAACCCCCCGCCGAGCAGCCAAAGCAACTCAATCCCTCTTTCGCCAGTGAGGACACCTGAGTCAATAACGATTTTGACAATGTACGGCTGGAGAAGCTCAGCGGAAATCGCAAAAAAGGAAAACAGAACAACCCATCCAAGCGATTTGCGATGCGGCTTAGCGTAGCGAAGCATTTCAAAAAAGGCTTTCTTCTGTTGCTGACGATCTCCTGTTTTCTGACCGGCTGCATTCGTTGTTTGCTTACTCAACCGCATTCTCCTCCTGCATCGTATTCATCGAAGCGTACAACCCGCCTAGTTTGACAAGCTCATCATGCGTGCCGGTTTCCGCAATTCGCCCTTCCTCCAACACAAAGATCCGATCTGCGCGTTTTATGGCGCTAATTCGATGCGCAATGATGAGCGTCATTTTGTTTTTTCGAAGTGACTCCAGGTTGCCTAAAATGGTTCCTTCCGTCACCGTATCGACAGCGCTCACACTGTCATCCAATATGAGTACCGGGGCGTCCTGGATAAATCCTCTAGCTAGACTCGTTCGTTGACGCTGACCACCCGATAACGTCAATCCTCGCTCGCCTAATCGCGTATCGTATTGGTCTGGGAACGACTCTATGCTCGCTGAAATGTCTGCTTGCCCAGCTGCCTTTGTGACGAGGTCCTGTTGAAAAGAACGATTTGCAAAGGCGATGTTTTCGCCAATGGTCGTACTAAACAAAAAACCATCCTGTGGGACATAGGCAATGCTCGTACGTAGACTTTGAAAGCTCAGCTCCCGAATATCAATGCCATTGAAATACATTGTCCTTGGAGGAGGATCATACATACGTAACAACAGCCTAGCCAATGTTGTCTTCCCGCTCCCAATCGCCCCAACGATGCCGATCGTTTCTCCAGCGTCAATGTGCAAGGAAATGTCTTTTAACGCAGGTTCGCTGGACCCAGGGTATGTAAACGATAATTTTCGAATGGAAATTGAAATGGACGACCCATTGAGCGCCTTTGGTTTGTCAATCTGCTGAATGTCAGGCTGGGTATCTAATAGACTATTAATGCGATCCAGAGATGCGCCCGATCGTTGAATTAAATTCAGCACCGCACCAATTTGCTGGAGGGGATTGACGAGCATTTGCAAATAAAGCGTTAAGGAAATAAATTGACCTAACGTCAGAGCATCTTGAATCACAAGGGTCCCCCCGTACAATAGCGCAATGGCCAAAGACAATGCGCCTGTAAACGGAAGAAGAGCCCCAAAAAGCGAACCAATCTTCACAAGATGAAGCTGCTGCTTAAAGATCCGGTCGACTGTTTTTCCGAAACGTGCCGACATGATGTCCTCCACAGCAAAGGTTTTGGCTACGCGAACACCACCGAAATGTTCCTCTGCCGCATCGGTCATATTGGCAAGGCTGTCCTGTACCTCTCTTGAACGTCTTCTTACCTTCGGACCGAAATAACGTACGATCAAAGGAATCGTGGCCACCGGTATCATAGAAACAACCAATACTTGAATGGGAATGCCACTTATGATGACCATTACAACAACAGCAATCAAGAGAACAACGGAATTCACGGACTGGTTAATCCCTCGTGAGATCAATTCACGAACAGCGGTAATATCGTTCATCACAAAGCTGAGCTGCCGTCCAACACCGTGTTTAGAGAAATAGGCTTCGCTCAACGTCGTGTAATGCGCAAACAACGTCTTCCGCGCTCGATATTCAAAGGCTCTGCCAAGGCGCATTGTCGTATATTGCCCGACACCTAACAAAATCCCATACCCGATGGCTACGGCTAGCAATACAAGGGCAACATCAATAATCATCGCTTGTGTAGCATCAGCAGACGTCATGTCGTCTGCGAATTCACCAATGATCCTCGGGTATGTCGCAAATACGATGTTCCCTGCCAAAATTAAAGTAACAGCGCATAAATACCCTACCCAACGTGAACGAATGTACTGTTGCAGCAGTTGTGACCCTTTCAAATGTCGTCCCCCTCGCCAAAAAGAAAGCGTGTTCATTTTTTATTTTCTTCGTAACCCGAAATAATTACCCACACAATACCTCGGTTGCAGTCTATGTAACTATACAATATTTTATGTCAAACGTCTGATATTTTCAAACAGAATTTAAATTCAGTGTTCTGTTAAGGGTATGCTCGCCTTTCATTACTTGTGGGCAAAGAAAATTAGAGAACTAGTACAACACATCGTCTCGAAAAGCACTATATAAAAATCCACATATATGTTATATAGTTGTAAAATGTAAAAATGCTAATTGGGAAAATTGATTGTCTGACCCTTCAAATGTCCCCGCCTGGACTACTTAAAAATCAGATTCAATTGTACCTTAACTCGGTATATATACATCCCATCTAAAATTAGTGCCCTTTCAGATAACGTAGATTTTTAATAGAATGAATTGTGGTGCTTGTTCACTTGCAAATGATCATTTTGAAAACATTCTCTCTAGACAAACGGCTATACGTTCGCTTTCCCCCTAGAGGGTACAAGTGCATCATCGATTCGAAAGTACCTCATCGTGTTTTCTTTGCCGCTGGAGTCTCATTAGTAGCCTTTTTTGGTTTATCAAAAGGACGAAAGAAATGAGAAAGATCTTTTGAAGTTTCATTTTCAACTGTTACCAAACTAAATTTGTGGAAAGGGCATTAGTATCATTACTCATTTACAATACTGCATAGGAGAGATTTTCATTGAAAAAATCAGGCATCATGTTGTGTTTTGCAGTATTCATTTTAGTTATAGGTACAGGCATTGTAGCTCCTTTACTAGCTCCGTATGCGGAAAATTTAGGTTTAAGTGGTTTTTGGATTGGTTTATTGTTTAGTGGGTTTTACATTGTTAGGTTAGTTACTGGTACTCCTATCGGAATAATAGCAGACAAAAAAGGACCGAGATTTTTAATTGTTATTAGTCTTTTGCTTTATCCTTTTATAGCTATTCTTTATTGGTTAGCAGATAGCAGTGAAATACTATTAGCTGCAAGATTATTACATGGTTTGGCGTCAGCGATGATGTTACCTATGGCTATGTCATATATCGGAAATATAACTCCTGTAGGGCAAGAAGGTAAGTATATGGGAGTATATAACACCTTTCTTTTTATTGCAGGTGGAATTGGTCCTTTGGCTGGAGGCGTACTCGGTGAACAGATTGGGATCAGTAATGCCTTTCTTAGCCTTTTTATATTAGCAATACTATCGCTAGTACTGGTTCTTTTACTCCCAAATGTTGATTTAGATGAGCATTCAATAGCGATGAAACTCAATAAAGAAAAACAATCCAAGAAAATCTTATCTCTATGGAAACATCCAGGGTTATTATCGTTAGCTGCAATAAATCTTATTTTTGCAATGCTTGACATCTTTTTAATTTCTTTTTTTACTATCTATGCGCGGAGTGAAGGGTTAAGTTTAGTGGCTGTAGGATTTTTAATCGCACTAAACAGCATTGTAATAGGTATAACGCAAGTGCCACTAGGGAATTTTGCAGATAAACATAACAAGTTTAGATTAATCCTTTTTTCTGGATTATTTACATTTGTAATTTTATTAATATTCCCCTTAATAGGAACTACTCTTTGGATAATAGCGGCTTTATTAATCTTATTGGGTGTTACTTCAGCCTTAACCTTGGCATCTTCATCGGCACTATCTACTCAGATAGGAAGAAAAATCGGTATGGGAGGAACAATGGGTTATTTGGGATCAGCTTCTAGTCTTGGAATGATCATTGGACCAATTGTGTCTGGCTTAATCTATGAAAGTTTTGACATAGACTTTACTTTTTATTTTTCTAGTGCCGTTTGGTTAGTTGGTATTCTGTTTTTTATTGCATTTTGGGTTTTTTATCGTAGAGTTGAAATACATTAAAAGAGCTAATGAAAAAGATCAATAAAAGAAACATGAGAGTTTAGACAACAGGATATATTATGGTTGATGTAAGCCAAATTCCATTACTTGAAATAAGATGCGGTCGTCATTAGTATTCCAATAGAAATTTTCAATTGATTATATAAGCATATGCTTATATAATGATTAATATACTTTTTTATGAGGTGGTTTCATTGGAGAAAACGATATTAGACGTTGAAAAAACGGCTACTGTCCTAAAGCTTTTAGGAGATAAAACGCGGTTAACAATAACGAGTTTACTGTCTTATCGGGAGTGTTGTGTCTGTGAGTTTGTTGAAATTTTTGATATGAGCCAGCCTTCGATCAGCCAACACCTGCGTAAGCTTCGTGATGCCGGTCTCGTGAAAGAAAAGCGAAAAGGTCAATGGATTTTCTATTCGTTGAATAAAGAAAGTGACACGTATCCATTAATCGAGACGTTACTTGCAAATATTCCCGATCAAAAAGTAACTCTTGAAGCTCTGGAAGCAAACGGGAAACAGATTACTTGTGACTAGGTGGAGGGTGTTGAGGTGACTTCTATAATTTTAGCATCATTCATTTTTATCATTACATTGATATTAGTGATTTGGCAGCCTAAGGGATTAGGCATCGGATGGACTGCGTGTGGTGGAGCGATTTTGGCGTTGATCGTTGGGGTCGTTGACTTAGGTGATGTCGCTACAGTTACCGGCATTGTTTGGAATGCAACGTTAACGTTTATTGCTATCATTTTAATCTCATTGATTCTTGACGAAATTGGTTTCTTTGAATGGGCTTCACTTCATATGGCACGTGCTGCGAAAGGAAATGGGGTTAGGATGTTTATTTACATGATCCTACTTGGCGCCCTTGTTTCTGCACTTTTCGCCAATGATGGTGCTGCACTTATTTTAACACCTATTGTTTTGGCCATGGTTCGAAACTTGAACTTTGAAGAAAAAATGGTTTTCCCATTTATAATGGCCAGTGGCTTTATTGCGGACACCGCGTCTTTGCCATTCATCGTTAGTAATTTGGTCAACATCGTTTCGGCGGACTTCTTCGGAATTGGGTTTGTTGAGTATGCCACCCGAATGGTTGTACCGAATTTATTTTCAATAGCAGCCAGTATCCTTGTGCTTTATTTATATTTCCGAAAAAACATTCCTCGTTCCTACGATTTCAGTCAATTAAAGGAGCCGAGAGAAGCAATTAAAGACCATGGCATATTCCGTCTCTCGTGGGTAGTTCTTGCCCTACTGCTCTTCGGGTATTTTGGAAGTGAATTACTCGGTATTCAAGTATCCATTATTGCTGGTATCATTGCGATTTTCTTTTTGGCAATGGCTCAGAGGAGTCCAGCTGTTCAAACAAAACAAGTAATTAAAGGAGCACCGTGGGCCATTGTATTCTTCTCCATCGGAATGTATGTCGTAGTATACGGTTTACAAAACGTTGGTTTAACTAGTGTTTTGGCAAGTGTTCTTCAAGCGACAGCAGACCAAGGCTTGTTTGTTGCTACAATCTCGATGGGCTTTATCGCGGCCATTCTTTCCTCAGTTATGAATAATATGCCGACCGTTATGATTGATGCTCTTGCGATATCCGAGACAAATACGACAGGCATCATCAAGGAAGGTTTGATTTACGCAAATGTGATTGGATCTGATCTTGGGCCAAAAATCACACCGATCGGGTCCTTGGCAACTCTTTTATGGCTTCACGTTTTGTCGCTAAAAGGCGTCAAGATTTCATGGGGCTATTACTTCAAGGTGGGTATCGTATTAACCATCCCAATATTGTTTATTACCCTTACCGGATTGTACATCTGGTTGTTGATTATTTCATAAAGACCACTAAACTGCTCAATAGGAGAGAATAAAACATGTCGAAACCAGTCCTTTATTTTTTGTGTACCGGAAACTCTTGTCGTAGTCAGATGGCCGAGGGGTTTGGTCACAAATACCTTGGCGATAAGTTTGCTGTATTTTCTGCAGGCATCCAAGCCCACGGTGTTAACCCAAAAGCCATTAAAGCGATGGCCGAAACAGGTGTCGATATTTCACAACATGCATCGAACATCATTGATTCAGAGCTATTAGATAAAGCCGAGTATGCGGTTACACTTTGTGGGGATGCAAAAGATAAGTGTCCAATGACCCCATCGCATGTTAAGAGGTTCCATTGGGGCTTCGATGATCCAGCAAAAGCTGAAGGAACAGATGAAGAGAAATAGGCCGTTTTTCAACGTGTTCGCAATCAAATTGAAGCACGTATCAAAAGGTTTGCTGAAGAAATGGAATAAAGCACTCGTTACGATGGAGAAAAGAGGATGCCGCAATTGGCAGATTCTCTTTGCATTACATAAAATCAAGTTTTCTTGATTAAAACGCTTGCATTCTAAAAAAATTGGTGTATAATGACAGTAAATCAAGAATAGTTGATCTATAAGGAGGCAAGAAAAATGAACGAGATTCCATTAGTCGATCAATCATTAGACAAAGCGTTTGAGACATACGAGAAAAAATTTAAAGCACTTGCGGATCAAAAACGCCTCCGTATTATGAATTTGCTCTGTCAGAACGGTTCAACCTGTGTTTGTGATCTTGTAGACTTAATGGGGATGCCTCAATCCAAACTTTCCTATCACCTCAAGATATTACTTGATGCGAATCTAATTACCAAAGAGACGAGAGGAACTTGGGGGTATTATGAACTAAACCCCAATGAAGTAAATCATTTAATCTCTCCTGAGTTGTGCTGTTTGTTTCGACCTACCTGTTAATACCGAGTTTTTTTGGTTATCAAATCAATAAAACTTGATATATAGAATATACCCTAAGGAGGATTTACATTATGAATATCCACGTTGGTTTAAATGTTACGGATTTGGAAGGCTCTATTACCTTTTATACAAAATTGTTTGGTGCTGAACCAGCTAAAGTAAAATCCGATTATGCCAAGTTTTTATTAGAAAATCCAGGGCTAAATTTTACATTAAGACCTGTGAGTGCAGTCGAAGGAAATCATGTCAATCACTTTGGCTTTCAATTGTCCAGTACTGAGGAATTGCAAAACCATAAAGAGAGGTTAGAAAAGCAAGGATTCTTCTCAAGAGATGAAAAGGATACAACTTGTTGCTATGCAAAGCAGGATAAATTTTGGATCACTGACCCAGACGGTCATGAGTGGGAATTCTTTTTTACGAAGGAAGACTCTGAAGTAGATACAATCAACACTTGTTGCAATTAATATTTCATTCTTACGACGAAGAGGCTAAGACATAACTAATTAATCAGTCTAAAAATCCGAACAATTCAACTGAATTTGTTTGGATTTTTAGTGATGTTCATGCAACGCATCGGCAAAAGCGCAACATCAACTCAGAAAGACTTCGTCGGGACGTATTTTGCTTACGCTGATGGCCAATGTTTATTTCATTATCCTATTAAGTTCGGCTTTTGTGTGAAGTGTTTTTATTCTCTCTCGGTCCCTTCACTTTAGAAACACGATTAAGACATTTCTTTCTTAACATTCATTTGTCTAACCTTCCAGCCTTCAACATCATTTGTGAGTGTCAAATTGACCAAATGATAAGGAGGATTGTGGGGACCCACAAAGGTCTCTACTTGCATATGAACAGTGAAGATGGTTGCGGGATCTTTGCCGATATGCAAAAGTTTCGGACGCCAATACTGTGTGGTCGTGCCGAAATAGTGATCAACTGCCTCTTGCATAACAGGACTTAGAGATAAAATGAGCGCATCTTCTATGAGCTGTTGTTTTGTATTTTGAGATTGATGGTTAGTTAAAGTATAAGAGTTGCTGGCTAAATAGTGGGTTATTGCTAAATAATACACAAAAACAAGTGGAAGAAGCTGACCATTACCTTGAGAGTAAAATTTATAACGCTGTTGATTCTGCTTTTTTTTATTATGACTTTTCCTGTTCCCTCACTCCTCAGCTATCTTTTCATGATATTTAATAGACCTTCATGGAATCGAGCATTTTTATTGTTCACACTAGCCACGCTACTCATCAATCCATCCAAAAACCGACAGATGGTTATCTGCCGGCTCTGTTTGCTATGAGATTCGTTTTTCCTTCTGCTCATTTCCTTGTTTTTCCATTGCCTTCATTCCGGCTCTGTTAATAAAATGCCAAGGCTTGTTGAAATGAGGCTGGAAGAAAAAGTCCTGGAAGGCGAGTTGATCGACGGTCATGTTGTTTTGGATACAGACAGACAACGTATTCACTGCCTGTGTTAAATCCACATCAGATAAGATTTGCGCACCGAGGACACGTCGTGTGTGTTGGTCATACACAATTTTGAAAAGAACCTCTTCTGCAGTTGGCATAAATTCTGGACGATACGCGTCTTGTATGGCAACCGTCTCCACTGCCCAGTCTGCACGATCTGCCTGTGTTTCTGTCATCCCTGTTGACGCTAAATGGTGTTGGAACAGCTTTAGCCCAGACGTCCCTTGCGTCCCTGGATGAGGAACCGTTGGTGATACTAAATTCATCGCAACGAGCGTTCCTGTTCTGACTGCGTTCGTAGCGAGCGGGATATAACTTTGCTGTCCGGTAGGGTTGAAACGGAGCACACAGCAATCCCCTGCTGCAAACACGTCCTTGGCACTTGTTTGCATGTACTCATCAACAATTAGCGCTCCGTTGGCTTGCATGTCAAGCTGTCCCTTGAAGAGCTCTGTGTTCGGGCGAAAGCCAATGCAAGAGATGACCATATCTGCTTCATACGTCCCTTTCGTCGTCACGACCCGTTGAACAGACCCGCTGTCTCCTTCAAAAGCTGTCACCATTTGCCCAAGGGCTAACTCAACACCTTCTGCTTTCAATGTATCTTCTACAGGCTGAGTGAATTCCTGATCAAGGTACTTGCTCAATATGCGCGGCTCACTATCCATCAGCGTGACACGTTTTCCGTTCTGAGCAAATGCCTCGGCAAGCTCAACGCCAATGTACCCTGCCCCAATAACTGTAACGTGCTCGGCCTTTTCTCCTTTGGCAATAATGTCATTGGCTTGCTGAAAGTTTTTGCAAAGCTGTATATTGTGTAGCTCAGACCCTGGCAATGTTGGGACGATTGGCCAAGAACCTGTTGCGATAATCAATTTATCAAAGTGATCGTGAATGACCTTTCCATTGACGAGGTTTTTCGCACGTAAGCTATGCGCGTTTACATCCACATCAAGGACCTCGTGCTGCATCCGCATGTTGACACCAAGCTTTTGAAACTGGGCAGGTGATGCGTAAAACAAGCCTTTAGGGTCAGGCACGACGCCTCCAACATATAAGGCAATGCCACAAGAGAGAAAGGACACATTATCATTTTTTTCATAGACGTTGATGGTCGCGTCTGGATACGTATTGGCGATATTTGTAATAGCAGCTGTTCCCGCATGTGTACATCCAATCACTGCAATGTTCATAGGAAGCTCCTCCTTTTAAGTTTGTGAAATGAATCACATGTTATTGTGAAGTTATTCACATTCACTACACTCATAGTATACTCAAGCAAATATAAAAAAGCAACTGTTTTTGTGAAATAAATCACAATGTAGTTGCTTGTAGCTTTGTGATGTTACTCCTGCGCTTGCGAGTACTCAAATACCGCCTCTACTTGGGCGTACAGAGTAAACGTGCCAGGCTGCAGCTGTGTGCTTTCTGCCGCTTGAAACATGACCATTTTCGGTTGCCCTATATTCTGAGTTAATTCTACGACGGAAATTGGCGTCTCATTCAACTCTACCTTCAAGGCATCCGCTATACTATCGGCCTTCTCTATGGCATTCAAGGTGGCGCCGCGTAACGCTTGCTGCTGAAGGAGGTCTGCGTCCTCGACCGTAAATTGAACAGAGCTTATTTCGTTTGCGCCAGCGGCCACCGCTGCGTCAATAATATTCCCGACATTGCTCACATCACGCACGGTGACATCAAGCAAATGGGTCACCCGATACCCTCGGAAAACCTGCTTGCCATCGACATAATCATATTGCGGCGAAATTTGATAGGTGGCGGTTTGAATAAGCTGTTCAGAAACGCCTTCACGTTTTAATGCAGTCATGATGTTATCAATGGCACGGGCGTTTTCTTTCTGTACGACGGAGACGGATTTCCCCTCTGTCGTTACACCAATGGTCAATTGAACAGTATCCGGTGGCGCTGATGCTTCAGCATGGCCTGTCACTGTGATCGTTTTTCGCTTCACGCGCATATCGTCTTGATAAACGATTTGACTCCCCCCTTTCCTCTCCTCACAGTATATGCCGCTGCCACAAAGTCATCACTGGAACAACAGAAACGACATCAAACGCAAGGGCCATCATTCAGCTCCTTGCGCTCATTCCCTAGCTATTTCAGTTCCTTCAGTGCATCAGCAATGGGCGTTTCGCCTCCAACGAGGTCAAAATCCTTTCCAATTGTGGTGGGTTCGTTTAGTGAGGCGAGAATGGTGGCAGCGACATCCTCTCGAGCAATCATGCCCCGTTCGAGATCTTTCGCCGCCTTCACTTTTCCAATACCCTGCTCATCTGTGAGTCCACCTGGACGAATAATTGTATAATCTAGCCCGCTCTTCATCAGCCATTCATCGGCATAGTGTTTCGCGGCACTATAATGGGCAATTTTGTCACTCCATGTTGCACGATTATGAACACCGATTGCACTAACAATAATAAAACGTTTCACACCTGCTTGCTTTGCTGCTTCAATCGTTTTGATCGCCCCGTCTAAATCTATTAATAACGTTTTGTCTGCCCCAGTGTGACCACCTGAACCGGCAGTAAACACGACAGCACCAACACCGTCTGCTGCGTCAGCAATTGCATCCACTGGTCCCTCAAGATCAACGAGCGTTGTCTCAGCACCAAGCGATTGAAAAAACGACTCTTGCTCTGCCTTTCGTATCATTGCAAGTGCTTCATGTTGTGGGCTTGCCTGCAACTGCTGCACGACCTGCTTCCCAATTTTCCCGTTTGCACCAACAACGAGTACCTTCATCCATCAACACGTCCTTTAGTTTAGAGTTGATGTTATGTTTCCCGCATGGATGCCGATATAAACGTAATGCAGCTTTCCCGCCTCTGATCCGTTTGATATGATGACATTGATAGAATTCTGTTTTCTGGGACGTGTTGACTTTGATGAAATTTTGGATGTGGCTTATGTTGCTGTCGATCATATTGCTTGCAGCCCTATGGCAGCAAGGACTAGAAAGCGTGACAGCTAATCGCATGGTGATGATCGCTTGTTTCTATGCTCTTTTTTTTATTGCTCCCCTCCTCTCCAATGCACCACGCTTCCTCACCGTAGGATGCATTTTTCAGTCTGTCCTTATTATGCTTTTATTTTGGCAAGACCTTGCCGACCCCATCTCAACTTCAATTTCATTCTCCATTCTGCTTTTCTTGCTTGTTTTTGCTTATGCATTGGCCCACCTCCCCTCACATCACGTCATCTTTGTCGGAAGCTGTGCATTATTGGCTGCCATAATGCCACCTTTATTCGCTGGCGATGTTTGGCCTATCGTTGCTACCTTGCTATTGGCCGTCATCGTTCTCCCTGCGACTATGACCTATTATTCTGCGAAACACGCTTTGCAATTTTCCACGATTCGATATGACACATTGCTTTCGGAATACAAATCGCTGAAACGCGGTCACACCGTTTCGGAGACGCTCGCACGGCAACAGGAACGAACACGAATTGCCGAGCAAATGCATGATTCAGTCGGGCACCAACTAACCGCTCTGATTTTCCAGTTAGAAGTCTTTCGAATGCGTTTAGAAGGACAAGATCAAGCGACAGTAGGCAGTCTTAAAAAAATGGCGCAGGAAAGTTTAAATGAAACACGCCGTGCCGTTCAGCACCTGGACAAGGAAGAAGCTCACGGAATTGAAGCCATTCAACATTTAATACGACAGCTCGAAGCCGAAAATGTCCTAAAAGTAGCGTTTTCGGTTGGTGAAGGGGTGCTCTCAGCTCCATTAAGCCCCGAACAATCCGTTGGTGTTTACCGAGCCATCCAAGAAGCGATGACTAATGCCTTAAAGCATGGCAAACAGTCAAGTGTGTCCATTCAACTACAGCTGCTTGGCGGGAGCTCCTTCTTCTTTCGAGTTGAAAATGAAGCATCCTCGAAGGACATACACAAAGGCTTTGGTCTTTCTGCAATGGAAGAACGTTTTCGGCTGCTTGGCGGCTATATCCACACACGACATGAGCATAAGCACTTTATCCTCGAAGGATCATTCCCGTTAACAAAGGAGCGTGACTAAATGATTAATGTATTGCTCGTTGAAGACCAAGCGATGGTTAGAGAAGGCCTCAAAATGATGATTGAAACAGCTCCCGATATCCGTGTACGTGCCCAAGCGACCAATGGCCGTGAAGCCATTACTCAATGTGAAACGCATGTCTTCGATGTCATTGTGATGGACATTCGCATGCCTGTCATGGACGGCCTTGAGGCAACAAGATATATCACAAAACGTTGGCCTGAACGCTATATTTTAATACTAACGACGTTCAACAACGACCGCTATGCCATTGAAGCCCTACAGCTTGGGGCCAAAGGATACATGTTAAAGGACGGCGAGCCTGAGTTGCTCATCCGTGCCATTCGAAGCTGCCTTACTGGTGGCATGTCGCTTCAGGATGAGGTTGCTGCTAAAGTGCTGCCTAGGCTGCTATCCTCTAGCGATCAACCAAAACCAAGCGACAACCTCACCCCGCGCGAACGGGAGATTCTTACGCACATTGGTCATGGGTTGAGCAACCGTGAAATTGCGGAGTGTCTTGCCCTTTCTGTTGGAACGGTCAAAAATCACATCAGTCAAGTGCTGGACAAGCTGGAGCTTCGTGACCGAACGCAGCTTGCCATTTACGCCATCCGGTACGGTCTCTTATAAAGGATAAGTGACCCCTGTCTAAGGTCATGGTGTAGAACGAAACAAATGACTGCAGACATTGGGAGGCGCACGTTTTTTTCGATACAGTTGAAGGAGACGGTGAATGATGCAGGCGGTGAATCAATTGATTGGGATTGACCTGCCCGAAAAGTCCTGAACCACCGACTTTTCACCAAAGCTAGCATTCTCTTCTGTGTACGAACTAAAAATATTCACCATTCGAAAGGAGCGTGCGAACAATGCTTGAAGCCTCTAACCTCACGAAACGAATCAAAGGAAAAACCATTGTCGACAATCTCAACCTTCATATCAATGAAGGTGAATCTGTCGGTTTATTAGGTCCAAACGGCGCCGGAAAATCGACGACCATTTCTATGCTTTCTACGCTGTCAAAACCAACGTCAGGAAGCATTCTTCTTAATGGGACTAATGTGCTCAACCACCCTAGACGCCTTCGCCAAATTCTTGGGGTTGTGCCGCAAGAAATTGCCCTTTACCTAGAGCTCACCCCGAAGGAAAATCTACGTTTTTTTGGTCGTGCATATGGCTTGAAAGGCAAGCGCCTCGATGAAAAAGTCAACGAAACGCTTGAGATGGTCGGGTTGTATGAGCGAAAGGATGAAAGGATTCAGCAATTTTCAGGAGGAATGAAGCGGCGTGTCAATATCGCTGCCGCTCTGTTGCACGAGCCCAAAATTCTTATTATGGATGAACCGACAGTTGGCATTGATGCACAGTCACGCAATCATATCCTGACAACGGTTCAGCAATTAAATCAAGAGCATTCTATGGCGATTCTTTACACGAGCCATTACATGGAGGAAGTCGCTCAGCTTTGCAGTCGTGTATACGTCATGGACCACGGAGACATTGTTGCCTCTGGAACAAAAGACGAGCTGCTGCGAATGATTTCTGGGGAAGAAAAATGGACACTTGCGCTTGATAAAAAGCCAACCAAATTGCTGGAACAAATGAAAGCTCTTGAAGGGGTTCAGCGCGCAGAATATACAGACCATGGTCTTCTCATCACATCCAGCCGACAAGCCTCCATTCTGTCTTCTGTTGTTCAAACGCTTGAACAACATGAGGTACAGATGATAAGCCTGCATATTGAAGCGCCCAGTTTAGAAGATGTCTTTTTACATTTGACCGGCCGTATGCTAAGGGATTAGGGGGCATCTTCATGAAACTATTTCTTCTAAAAGATCTCCTCATTTTTTGGCGTGATCGTAAAGAAATGCTAATCGCCTTGATTGCCCCCATATTGCTTGTCGTTGTGCTTGGCTTAACGCTTCAAAATAATTCGGAAGGTCCTCTAGCTTTGGAAACGATAACGGCAGGTCTTGTCATAGAGGAAACGAATGACATGAATCTGCAGGAAATTGAAGCACTGCTCTATGAAAATGGGCAATTGAAAGAAGACGAGACCATCGAACGCACCGAGCTCCCTTCCTCGCTTTTATTGGATTTTTTCGAAAAAGAAGAGATCCAATCGCTTGTATCCTTACAGACTCTTACTCATAAACAAGCTGAAGCAAGTGTTGCAGCTGGGGATCTCGAAGCATTCATTACGATTCCTGAAGACTTTGATTTGAACGTCTATCGCCATCTCTATACGTACGAAGGGCAAGGAGGAAACGTTCAGATTTCCGCAAACAATGACTCCATTTCTGTCACTATTCTTCGCGAAATGATTCAAGGGTTTGTTCAAGCATTTAATTACCAGAGTGCCCTTTTTCTAGCCGCCGATGATGAGATGGACGTCAGTCAACAGCCTGCTTCTATTGGAGGTGAGGTTTCACTTGAAGGACGACAGCCAATCACATCGTTTCAGTATTTCACCTTGTCCATGGGGATTTTGTTTTGTATGTTTGTTGCTTCTACGATCGCCACAAAGGCAGGAGTAGAAAAGCGCGAACGGACCTTTGAACGCATTCTTTTGTCCGACAGGCATCCGCTCTCCTTCTTACTTGGCAAAATCGGTGCGGCTTTCGTTCTCGCCTGGCTACAGCTCCACCTGCTTCTTGTCATATGTCAGTTTGCCTTTCAGCTGTTTCAAGGCGTATCCTTCACGTTTTGGCTTGGAATGCTGGCGGTGACAACGACGTTTTCTATTGTTGTTGCTGCATTTGCTGGCTTGCTTACAGCACTTGCCTACCGTATGAACAATTCATCGGTGAGCAACATCCTGGGGTATATTCTTATTTTTGCGTTTGGAACGATAGGAGGAAATCTTGTGCCGCTTTATTTTATTCCATATTCCCTTCAAGAGCTAGGCGAGTGGACACCAAACGGTCTTGTCCTTGCGACGTTAATTCAATGGATTCAACAAGGAGAGACGAGGGATTTAGTGATGACAATTGTTCTGCTCCTCCCAATGTCACTAGGGCTTTTATTTGCGGCCATTGGGCTGTTCCCACAAAGGGGGAGACTCTAATGCTTGCTGTTTTCATGACACAATGGGTAAAGGAAAAACGTGCCCCTATCCTATCCTTACTCTTTTTAGCCCTAAGTATCGCTGCGGCTCTTCTTTTCGGAACAACTGCACAGCAACCTTCTACGGTCGATGTCTTTTTAGGTGAGGAGCTTTCTGAGGAAGAGACAGAGCGATGGATGACGTTGCTAAATCAATCGGAGACGTTTGTCTTTCAAAGAACCGATGAACGCACAGCTATCGAAAAACTGGAAAAGGGTCGGTCTGATATTGTACTGAAGCTTCTCAAGGACGACTATCGTCTCATATCTGCTGTCCAGCTTCCTGGTCTTCAGTTCATCGAGCACTATGTCCAGCAAGTGTTCACCGATGAGATGCAGCTGAGAGAGACTGCTGAGAAGATGACAAATCCGAAAGTGTATCGTCAAAACGTAGCCTCACAAATGGCTGATCCCCCTCTCTCCGTTGATATTAGAGGCCTTGAAGGAACAGAGTTCGTCCCACACAATATGCAATTACAGCTCCTCTTTGGGTTTACGTTGCTTTTCGTCATGTTCACAGTAGGCTTCAAATTAAATGCCATCGCGAAAGAAAAAGTGGCTGGCATTTGGGACCGTCTCATTGTCTCACCTGTGCACAAATCGGGCATATACACAGGACACCTCCTCTATGCTTGGACCATTGGGATCGTTCATGTCCTACTCATTTTTTTACTCTTTCATTACGTGTTCTCCTTTGAGCTGAATGAACACCTAATCGGCCTTTTGGCCATTTCGGCTTTGTTCCTCTTCACCGTTGTCTCAATGACGTTGCTGATCGCTGGCATGACAAGGACTCCCGAACAATTCGATATGATTTTCCCAGTACTGGTTCCTTTAATGCCACTAATTAGCGGCGTGTATATGCCGCCAGGGGCAATGACAAATGATGGTTTGTTGCTTCTGGCAGAATTTCTCCCTTTAACACACGCTATGGAGGCAATGCTAGGGCTCGCCGTTTATGACCAGTCATTGACTGATCTTTTTCTCCCTCTCGCTAAGCTCTTGCTGATGGCTGTCCTTTTTATGGGCATTGGGATGAATCTTGTGGAACGTAAAGCCCTAAGGCGTTAAAATAAGGCTGATTCATTAGGCATCCCCGCCTCAATGAACCAGCCTTTCCTACGTCCTTGTTAGCTTTTCATCATATCTTGTCGCTGCCAGCGTTTACGGTATTGCGATGGTGTCATGTTGGCATGCTGGCGAAATGCTCGACTAAAGTGGGAGGCATTCTCAAATCCGGATTCTAACGTCACGTCGAGAATTGATTTGCTCGGGTCCATCTCCAACAAGTATTTTGCTCGATTGACTCGCACCGACATCAAATACTTCATAATGGTCATGCCTGTGACTTCTTTAAAGGTGCGACACATATGGTATTTGCTTATGTTGAGGCTGCTCGCCATGTCGTTTAATGAAATTGGTCGTTGGAAATAGTTTTGCACCCAAGCAGCAGCTGCATCCACATGCTTGTGCCGTTCAGATTCTTGAGGGGGGAGCATCTCCAACTTTGCGTGACTAAGCGAATGAATTGTAAAAAGAAGCTGCACAAGAAGGGTCGACAATCGCCCTTCATACAACCGTTCCCTTATCCCTTCTTCATCTGGTTGACTCACAACATTGGGCGGAGACGTATACAGCGTCGTAATGTCGCTAAATAGCTGATCAATCTCTTGCAACACTCCATTTGGAATCTCACGGAACAAAAAATTGTTTAAGTGATTAAATGGCGAGAGCAACTCAGGCACCTGATGAGCTTCAAGAATGGGCATGATCCATGGCTGTGAAAACTGCAGCACACTTCTTATATAAGGAACATGCGGGGATGGAGTCGCACCGTGCAACGTCAACCCATTCATGAGAATAAGATCATTTGGTAGCAACTGATGAATCCGATCCCCGATATGGTACTTGCAATCACCACTATGGAAAAAATAGATTTCAAACGTATCATGCGAATGAGACACAAAGCTTTTGTATGACCCATTTTCATCGGACTGACGGTACGATACCCTAAGCTTGTCCTTCATCGGCATTCTCCTCTATACGAGCTTCTCATTCCCTTGTAGTTACTTCTGCCACTGGAGATGAAGTTCCTCTAAGAACAATTCAATCCGTTAAAGCCTCGGGTCCGCAGGATCTGACTCCATCGCAAGTGTAGCGAGGACACACTCATGCACACGTTCAAGTGTTTGCCTATCAACGAAACGACGCACTCCTTCTAAACCTAGTGCAAATTCCTTTAAGGCCATTTTTTGCTTTTTGCCTGTCTTTCTTCCTTTTAGCCGAACGAGGTTTTCCGTATCAAGATAGTCCATCCCATAGATCATTGACAAGTAAGAACGGCCACGAACCTTTAGTGCAGGTTGAATGAGCTTTCCTTTGTATCGTGGAACAAAAGACTGTGGTTTAATGACAATCCCTTCATGCCCGGCCTCTGTTAACTCTTCCCACCATGTTGTGCAAGCCACCTCTGATGCCTCATCAGTGATCTCTCTATAGTCGGTTTCCACAAACAGTGTGGAACGCTCAGCCAGCGTCTTATTCATTTCCATATGCCATGAATGTGGGTGCTTTTCAAAGGTTTGATCGCTGTGCGCAAGCACGTGAAACGGGGCAATTTGTATATCTTTCAATCCCGTAACTGGCCAACAGTACCTTTGGAAGACACGAGCAAAGGCCTCTGCATTGGCGTATTTATGTTTGTATTCTGCAATCCATTCATCCAATTTTTCGTATTCTTGCGTCGACATTTCAAGTTTTTGCAGCAGCTGTTCCCGATCAAGTAGAGCTGTTTTCGCCACATGACCGTATTGACGCTGAATCAAATCCGCTGCTTTTAAGTTCCATGGCATTATTTCTGTATCCAGCAGCACGTAGTCCGTTTCATAATCGCGAAAATACCCGTTTTCAAGCAACTCTGATTGCATTGTGTGCAGCACTTTTTCTTCCATCAACGGATCAAAGAAGCGACGCCCTGTTCTCGTGTAGATGACCCCTCGAATAGCTGTCCCAATCGTTCGCTTTGCTGCATCGTCATTTGCAAATAACAAAATCACAGCACGGCTTCCCATATGCTTTTTCTGTGCAATCAACCTATCTACACCATGAGCTCGGAAATAGGCAATTGCCCCCTCTGGATGCTCGAGATAATCCGGTCTGCTGGAAGGCTTCGGCGGTGGGCTCATCGTTGGGGGCAAATACGGGATTTGCTCTAGTGGGAGAGCAGCCGTTGAAAATGTTTCAATCGCACTCTTCACCAAGGTTGAGGCTAGCCTCACCGTTCCTAGCTCTTCCGTGTCCACACGGTATCCCTGCAAGTAGTTTGAAATGCCTGGGGGCTTAAGACGTTTTTGCTCCCAACGAACGAGTGGGCTGTCCTTCATTTCTGCGTAATCTTTTTTGGCATCCACAGAAACGATGACTCGTTCAGGATACCGAAGCGCTGTTAGCTGACCACCAAACACGACGCCTTGGTCGATGTTCATCGTCTGCTGAACCAATAATGGTTGCGGTCGTGGATCGTGTCCCCAGATGATAAGCTCACTTGTCTTATGGGTAACAGTCCAATCCTTGCGAATCGGTCGTCCAGTGTCGTCAGTTCCCTCCGTTTCGCCATACCGACACATGTCCGAAATGGCAGCAGACTGCTTGCCTATCCATTTATCCTTCATCCCTGCATGCGTTACAACGGCGGTCACGACATTGTTCTGCTCTAGCAAATAATGAGATGGCGCCTGAAGCAACATTGTTTTCAACTCTTGTTTTAGTTGATCCACTTCTTGTTTCGGTGCCGTAGATGCATAGGCGTTCCACTCTTTCTCCATCAATTCATCACCATGCGTCAGCTTTACTCGACGTCCGTCAAACCATCGTGCAATCTTCCAGCCATGGTTGCTGTCGGTCATATAGGCTAGACCTTTTTTGATATGTATCAGAAAAAAGCGCATCGTCTCCAACGACTGGGGCCCGCGGCTCATAATATCTCCAAGCGACAGAAAGCGACGCCCCTCTGGATGAATGTACAACCCGTCCTCATTTTCTCTGTAACCCAGTTTGTCTAGCAAGGCAATAAGCTCCTCATAACAGCCGTGCACATCACCTATGACATCAATCCCTGAACCGACATCAATTTGAAGCGGATGTGAGGCACGAAAAAGCTCAAGACTTTCAGGTGAATGGACCACATATACATTGTCAAACTCTTCTTTATCAATGTCTCGTCTTTCTTTTCTAAATTGCTGGTTTTGCTGCTCGACACGTTTTTTTCCTCGAGAGTGTAAACGGGTAGCGTCACGTTCGAGCAATAGATCGAGGGGCACATCCAACAATACAGCAACAACGGGCACATGGGTGGCTTTCGCCATGTTCACGTAGACACGGCGGTATTCTGGCTGGAGATGAGTCGCATCAATAATCGTCAACTTATTCATGCGACAGCGTGCTTCGACGAGCTGATGCATCACCGAAAATGCCTCTTTTGAAAGGGTCTCGTACCGTTCATAAAGAACATCAGACTCGTGTTTTGGTCGTTGTTTCCATTGTATAAAATCGGTGTCCCCGACTGCTTCTCGAAACGAATCGGAGCTGACGATTTCAGATGGAAGAACCTTCTTTTCATGAACGAGCCGCTCCAACATTGTCGTTTTCCCGCTGTTGGATGCTCCGACAAGCACCACGATACCTGCGTGAGGAAGCGTTATTTTCATAAACGCGCCTCCTTTCTTGTAAATACACACATTTGGGTCGGTTGCCCATAGATTTCATTGTCGTCACCAATGCCAGAAAACGTTAAATCATAGGATTGACCTTCGTTTATCTTATAGCACCAATCGGTAAACTGATCTCTTGTCCACTCAAAACGGTGATCGTGGTGTCGTCGTTCCTCTGGCATGTCATAGAGTTGGTTGTATTCCTTGTTAGGTGTTGTAATGATCAGAGCACCTGGACGATATTCATCCAAAATCATCGCCATGCAAGCAGGCAAGCGTTCCTCATCAATGTGTTCAATGACTTCACAGAGAACGATGACGTCGCTATCCAATAATCGATGATCATAATAAAACAACGAGCCCTGAAGAAGCGTAGGCTTGATTCCGTCTTCAGTAGACACTTCGATAGCTTTCATAGCGCGCAACAGCATGGCCTGTGATGGCTCAACGGCAAGAAGTTCTTCAATACCTGGTATAAGACGCAGTCGCTCTAGAAGTTTACCTTCTCCAGCACCAAGGTCAATTACACGTGCACGATTTGGAAAGGTTGCTATTGTGCTTGCAATTGCTTCGTACCGTTGGTGATTTAACGACCTTTTAGGAGTCTTTTCTTGCGTTTCCTCATCGTTTTGAAGAGGCGCATACAACTCTTTAAAACGCAACGCCCGTCGATAAATCAATGCCTTCTCAGGATGCTCGTCTAACCACCCTTCTCCATAACGCTCCAGCTTCTCCATTTCTTTCTCGTCAATATAGTAATGCTTATAGTCATCTAGGACTGGCAATAAAACAAACAACTGACGCAAACCTGCTTGCAAGGTCGTTAGTCCTTGAATGGTGAGCATTCTGGCAGAACCCTTTTCAACGTCACTCTCTGAAGACTGATACTGAAACGTAACGTCATAACCAAGGGGCTTGAATAACAACTCTACATGTTCATCGGATAAGCCCGAGGCGATCGGTCCAACGGTAAACGTCAACGGGAATGTCATATCAACGTAATTGGCGTACGCTGTATTCGGCAACCCATTCAGTGCAGTGGCCAAAGCACTTTTGCATAGAGAACAAAAAATACTGCTCGCCACAAATTCACGATCATTTATATAATGTGTAATGTCATAAGAATTTTTATGAGTGACAAGTGCCAATGGATCCGGAGTGACAAAAATCGTCGCCTCAACAAATGTATCACTGAAAGTTCCGAAAAAGAATCGTACGAAGTGCTCCTTCACCTTGCGTTCATAAAGGTTGGCGGGGTTTTTGGCTAAAAGATAAGACAATGCACTGACATCTGACCCAGTTGCCTTTATGGTTAGCTGCATAAAATGACCTCATTTTATTGGTTTTTAAGCCCTATTTGTTTTGGCTCTCAAGTTTCATGTGGTAGCTTCATTAAGCGATACAACATATGTTTTCATTTTAAGTATAGTGACCAATTTTTCCATGTCAACCAACCCGTTCCATTTGGTCTTTACCACCAACGATCAGGTTCTTTATGAGGGTTTTCCTTGACCTTTTTTATCAGGAGCTGTGTGCCATCTTTGATGAGTTCAATGCGTCTTTCATCGGCGAGCTTTTCGAGGAGTGGAATCAGCTGCTGAAGGGGACGACCTGTTTTGCGCTCGAGCTCACGTGAATGGAAGACGTCTGTGTAGAGATGCAAATTGCGGACAACAATACGTAGCTTGCGTTCCAAATCATTGTACATACCGTTTATAACACCCCAAAATAGATGCTTTTTTAAATGTGCGCTGAGAACGCTTTGCATAACAAAGTGCCTTTATATGCGTATCCGTTTGCGATAGCACTTTAATCATCCGTTTTGTGAGCGCTCCATTCTCGGCCATATAAATAATCTCCACTCTGTCTCCAGCCTCCATCTTCCATTCCTCCTATAAAAGAACATTTTTTCTTAGTATATACGAATGCACGTTCGCTATTCAAGAGGATTTCGTTGGAAAAGGGTTGACGGGAATAAAACAACGTTGTTTATGACTACACAAAAACGCCCACCCTTGAAAAGGTGAACGTCTGAACCATCAATCTATTTTTTTAATTAACAACGAAGCGCCATGATGAGATTGGAGCCTTGCAGTGTCCAAGACACCAAACAATTGTAACGACACGCTGTCACCCGCATTAAGCTTTACTAGTACAGTTGCGGAGTAATTATCTCTGTTCGTTAATGCGGGAATGGTGCTTGGGGGATACCCACTCCCATTTACATTAATCTGCGTTCCCGCTTGTGATGAAAATTGCAAATAGATTTGATAAGAGATTTCATACACGCCTTCTTCTGATACAGTAAACAAACCTTCGGAGGCAGTAATGTTTTTGGCAACGACGCCAGAAGGAAGAGGTACCCGTTTGCCCCCCAAAGAACTCGTGATTGTTCCCCCTGAGTTTGTTGCAAACGCATAGCTGGATATTTCTGTGCTTGGCCCCGCTGGACCAATTGGACCTTGGGGACCTGGATCTCCTTGAATACCTGCTGGGCCGGCTGGACCTTGGGGACCGATCTCACCTTGAATGCCTTGGGGACCAATGGGGCCGACCGGACCTATAGGGCCTGGATCCCCTTTTGGTCCTGGAATGCCTTCACTTGTACCTGGAGGACCTTGGGGACCTGGTTCACCTTGGATGCCCTGAGGACCGGGATCTCCCTTAGGTCCCTGAGGTCCAGGGATTCCTTCGCCTGTTCCCGGGGGACCTGCTGGGCCTTGCTCTCCCTGTGGACCTTCGGGACCTGCTGGACCAGCCGGACCTTGCTCTCCCTGTGGGCCTTGGGGACCTTCGGGACCACGAGGGCCTTCGGGGCCTTGAGGACCTGGTTCACCACTTCCATCCCCTGATCCTGGAGGACCTGCTGGGCCTTGAGGACCTATTGGGCCTTCGGGGCCACGTTCACCTTGTTCTCCCTTCGGCCCACGCTCTCCTTGCTCCCCCTTTGGCCCACGTTCGCCATCTTCTCCATCTCTGCCATCCTTGCCGTCTTTACCGTCACTTCCATCGTCACCATCCTGACCATCTCGGCCATCTTCCCCATCATTACCATCTTCACCATCTTGACCATCAATACCTGCTGGTCCAGGAGAATTTGCCACTGGCGGAGTTACAGAATGGACCTTGACACTTTGACGCTCTGAGTCCCACTCAATGTTTGCGCCAAACGATGTTGTTACCGCACGTATTGGGACATACAGACTGTTGTCAAAGGCGATCGGCTCTACTGAGTTGCCTTCTCCGTCTATAAGTGGAATGTGTTGGCCATTCACCGTTATTTTCGCTGAGCTCGACACGCCTGCCCAGGTGTCTTGGCTTGGCATCGTATTAACAACTGCTGTTTTCACTCCTCCTTGCGACAAGTTAACCGTATTGTTCTTTTGATCCCAAATCACGTTCATCGCTAGCGAACTCGCCATTGTTCGTAATGGCAGATACAACCTGCCATCAACATTAACTGGATGAACCTTCGTGCCATCCTTGTAGGTAAGTGGAGAACCATCCACTATAATTTCAGCCGTCGATACGTTCCCAGTCCAGTTTTTCGCATTCACGAAATCAGGTGTTAGAAAAGTAGCAACGACCAAAAGCCATGCCAACCCTATCATTCCAATGTGTTGTCTGTTCAAAAACATTGCCTCCCTTATACTTGTTTTCCTAAGAATAAGTATAAAGATCAATTGTTTAAGGTTGGGTCAATGTTTGCTCAAGATATCTTAAAGTGCTTTAAGATTAAGGCAAACAAAGGTGAAAAAAACTGCCGACTCATCAACGTTATGATGAATCAGCAGTAATCACTTGGCTACGGCCTTACACAAGCTTATTTCCGCAATTCGGACAGAAATTCGTTCCCGTCGTTTTGTTTCCACAATTGGGACAAAAGTTTGGTATCGCGCTATTTCCGTTCGCGTTTTGTGCAGGCGGCGGGCTTTGATTTTGTGCCTGCCCTTGATTTTGGTTTTGTGCTTGGCTTTGGTTCTGTTGTTTCACTTCGCTTTGGTTCATATTTTCCATCATCTTATTTGCCACATTCATGCCCATCATCATGCCGGTCATGTCAGACATGACGCCTCCACTTTGAATTTTTCCTTTGGCGATGCCATCGGTCATTTCGACCTGCTGGTATTTCCCTACGTCGCTGATCATGCCGTGAGAGGCTGTTTTCGTCACCATATCTTGAATTTCCTTCGGATAATTGAAGCTCCCAATATTGAAGCCTGTGATCTTTAAGCCGTTATCAAGAATCTTCATATCAAGGTCTTCTTGAATGCCTTTGGAAATATCAAATGCATTCGCCTGGAGATTAAACATATCCTTGCCTTCTCGTGTGATCCATTTCATCAGTAGCTGATCAAGCACGGCTGTAATGCGAATCTTGACGTCTTCTACTAAATAACGCTCCTTCACACCAGCGATTTTATCGATGAGCGCTACGTAATCCGTTACTTTAAAATTAAATGTCCCGTTCGCACGGATTGGCATGCCTCCTGGAAGCTGAGGCGTCGGAATATTAATGGCGCTTCGTGTCCCCCAACGAACGGTAAATTCCTTTGTATTAACGAAAAGCACTTCGACCCGCATGCCGCTATTGAATCCAAATCGAAACCCTTTTAACGTTGACAGAAACGGGACAATCTGTGACTCAATATCGTACTCGCCATCATCTTCAAACACGCCCTCAATTTTTCCGTTGTTTAAGAAAATGGCATCCTGACCAGGTCGAATAATCAGCCGACTGCCTTTTTTAATTTCATTGTTGCTCCATTTCCAAAAAATCATATCATCGCGAAACTCTTCCCACTCCACTACATTGGCTAACTGGCTTCTAAAAAATGACATCAAACCATCCTCCCATTTTCCGTTGCGAATTCAATCGATATTTAAAAGCTACCTCTGCTTCCGCTGTGCGAATGACCACCACTCGTGGTCCCACCGCCTCCACTTGATTTGTTGTTCTGCGGCTTGCGTGTTTTAGTTACGCTCGTTCGTACATAAGTGTCCTTTTTCGCCAACACGCTTGAGCGATTCTGATCTAAATAAGTTCCTTGATGGACAGTCACTTTCCCTCCGGAATTATATACCATGACTCCGACAATCCCGCCAGCGACAACAAGAGCTACTACAATTTGAAACCACCATTTAAAGAGGATGTTGTCTGGGTTTACACCAGCACGGTACGTCATATAATCTTCGGCTGTGACAATAAAGGTTTCGAACGCTTTTGCATACTCTCTGTCGCTCAAATATGGAGTGATTTTCTCCACAACAAGGTCAGCGCGCTCGTTGCTTAGAAGCTCCTCTGCTTTGTAGAAGCCTGCAACATAGAAATCTCTTTTGTTCATGTCCACCCCAAGGATGGCTGCATTGCTCCCGGGCATCGTTTCGTCATAAAAATCCTGAATGTACGTTTTGATATCATTGACCTCGGAATCATCCGTTGTCAGCACGATAAAATCCGTGTCCTGTTTTTCGCTGTTCTCTGCAGCTAAAGCAGCGAGCTTCGCTTTTTCCTCGTCCGTCAAAAGACCGGCGTTGTCATAAATGTAGGTTTTTTCTTCCGCAGCAAAACCGTGCTGCGGCACAAACGGTAAAAGCGTCAAGCCAATAAGAAAGACAATGAGAAAATGGGATAAAGAGATGCGCTTTACCATAAGCCACCGCCCATCAAGACCGCAACGATTTTCATCAGCACAAAGGTTCCGCCCGCAATACCGCCAAACCAGGCAGCGATTTTTTGCATGCTTAAAGGCGGCTTGCCTACGACCTTGCCTGTTTGCCCGTTCATCGCAAACGTGTGCTGCTGTTTGTCAAAATCGTAATACACCATCCAGACAGGAAACAGCACGTAGTCGGCTTTTTCCTGCCGTGAGGAAATTGATTTGCCACTGTAGCTTACGGAGGAATACCCCGAGATAGTGGATTGCACATAGTCATCCACGAAGTCACTAACTCGCTCTTTTATCCGTGGGAACAGCTGCTTGTCGTCGTAATTGTACTTCTCAGCTAGGTAGCCTGCGAGGTACGGCGTTTTAAATTCCTTTAGCTCTGCATAATGGTATGGCTCTAATTTATCCATGAGTGTATCACTCATTTTTTCAGAAGCATCCGCAGGAACATTGGCATACGTAAGATTCACATCTCGGTAAATATCATAATGCTTCGTTTCTGTGTAAATATAATCCCCTCGAGTGTATTTTCGTACCTTTTTGCCTGTTGCGTTTACTTGGGCTTTACTATTAATATCATAAAGCCAAAAGGGCACATACATGCCTGTCATTTCTTTAATACGATTGCCGTCCATGAACCCTTTTGGCGTCAGCAATCCGTTCTTACACCATTTTTTAAAGGCTTCGCGCGCCTCTTCCTTACTAATCTTAAACGGAATGACCTGTTTAGGTGCCAATGCGCCCGATAAGCGGTCGCCAAGGACAACGCCTGCTCCACAGAAACTGCACGATGTTGCTGTCGTATCGGCTTCTGTAATTACGACAGCCCCACAGTTTTCACATTGGTACTCTTTTGCCTCATCCTCTGAAAAGGACATTTGCTTATACTCATCAGAAAACGTTGCGATATTGTCTTCCCGCCCACAACTTTGACAGGAAAGCATTCCTGACCCACTGTCAAAGGCCATGTCTGACCCACAGCTAGGACATTTATAATGGATAACCAAAAAGTTTCACCTCTCCTATTCACTTGCACGACCTCGCCAGTTACTGTACCGATTTCTTTATGATTGACGATGCTCCGCACGCTGCTTTTTAAGTTTTTCTAATTCTGTATCAATATTGTTGGTAGCGCTCGGTCTTACGTCTGTACTGTTTCTTAGCTCAGCAAGCGCTTCGACCTCCAGAAGGGCACGCTCGAGCTCCTCGTCTATTGCGTTCGGTGTCTCTAGCATCGCTTTTCGTGATTTTAAAGCTTCCAAGTCAGAGGCTAACTTTTCCTCTATCTGTTTCATTTGCTCTGCACGCTGGAATACATCCCGGTAAACCTTATGCAAATCATCCAATTCCAAGACAAAGGTCTCTTTCTTTTGTAGAAATTGACGCGCCTGAACATCGTTGCCTTCGTCGACAGCTTTGATGGCATAGCGTTGCATCGCTTCAATGGATGTTTCGCATTCGTTCAACGCTCTTTGCGCACGCCTTGTCTGCGCCTCTATTGCCGAAGTCTCTGATTTAACACTTCCAAGGTCTTGACGTAAGCTGTTTAGCGCCTCTTTAATGATCTTATCTGGATCATCTGATCGGTCTATTAACGCATGAATGTTGCTGTTCATAATGGTTTGGAAACGTTTTAAAATACTCAACAATTCACCCCCGTCATTTTTAAGTATTACGAAGAGCATGTGATGTTTGGTTCATTTTTTTTACAAATGGTGCCTAAGACTCAGTGCTAAAACATCTCGGACCAAGACACGACGGAGCTCAAAAACCCTATCAATGAGGAGGAGAAAGAGATTTACTACTGTAATTAAGTGTATCAATTATCCTAATTCCATTCAAAAAGCAATGTTCATTTTTCCTATTATTATGGAGGAGCAAAAGTAAGTGAATTGAGGTATCCAAAGACATTCCAAGCTAAACGTCGCTTGGTTGACTCCAGAAAATAATGATTAGAGAAGCAAGTTCTAAGCATAAGGAAATGAATTACATTATTTTATCCATGAAATACCTTTCATTTCTATGGCAATCCACTATAATTAGAATACACGTTCGGGAGGGGTGATCGTTTTGAGACTGGATAATGAGCAAAATATCATCCACCTTGTGAAAAACGATGAATGGATGATGAACATCTTATTGAGCGCCAAATCACTAAATCTGCCTGAATGGTGGATCGTTGCGGGTTTTGTTCGTTCAAAGATTTGGGATACACTTCATGGTTTTACTGAACGGACACCAATGGCTGATGTTGATGTGATTTACTTTGATCAAAGCAATCTCGATGAAAACATAGAAAAGCAGCTCGAACAAAAGCTTAAAGAAATGGATCCTCAAATTCCCTGGTCCGTTAAAAACGAAGCAAGAATGCACCTTGTCAATCACAACGAGCCGTACTCTTCTTCAGTCGATGCGATTTCAAAGTTCCCTGAAACGGCGTCTGCACTAGGGCTTACATTGGACAATCATAATAACGTTGTTTTAACAGCGCCTTGGGGACTTGAAGATGTGTTACATATGGTAGTAAAACCAACACCTTCTTTTGAAGAAACTGATAATGGGGCCAAAATGTATGAGGAGCGGGTCGTAAAGAAGAATTGGCAAAGCATCTGGGGGAAGGTACAGATTCATCATTTTCAATAAGCCTACTCACTTGAGCCAGATATTCAATCGCTTAGCAGACACACGAAAAATCCAGCGTCTATAAAAGAGCTGGATTTTCATTTGAGTGATCATATTTAAGACACATTAAAAAACCGTAGGAGACCTAGGATAGCAAAAGCAAACAACGACGTCCCGGCACCGATGCCTGTAATCGCACTACTCGCAACCTGCATCCTTTTTGAAATGGGTATAGCTACAATGGACACGATGATGAGCAGCCCCGCAAGCACATAAAGACTCGGGTCCTGAAACACTGCCTTGAGCCAAATAAAATGAACGCCTACGACAAAAGCAATCCACGGTGCCATGTACTCCTTGTGCTTTTTCACCAACAAAACGATGGCGCCTACTGCGGCTAAAACAAACTCAATCCAAACAAAGGTCACGTAGTTTGTAAAGGCCTCAGGGTCTGATAACGCCGTCGCTTCACCCCAATGGCCAATGCTCAAATAGATGCCAATGCCACAAACGATGAAACCGAGACCTGACGCAATGCCTAGAGGCACCCGCCAGCTTTTTTTAGGATTCTCCTGCGCCCAACCAAACCAACTCACGCTAAACATCCCGAAAACAGCAGCGTACATGACATAATCTCTTATAAATTCGACAGGCTTCTCCTCCAACAAAACAATGTAAGGTGCCAAGCCAAGACCATTTATTCTTCGGAAGAAACAAGAATATGCAGTGCATTATGAAGGACATCGGCCGTAAAAGGCAGTGGAACACCTTCGTCGCCATCAATATTCACGACAAGATCCATGCTAGACTCTACCTTAAGTGAGGCGGCCCGGAAGTAGTCAATTTGATCATTGCCTTCCAACTCCCCACGCAATAAATCAGGCACTAGCTTCATCATAGATTGAATCGATAAGTCCTTTAAAACAAACACATGAAAATACCCATCGTTCACCTTCGCCTGCTCGGCAAACGTTTCAAATCCCGCGACCGAGTTGGTTAGCGCCACGAGCATAACGTAGGCTTCTCCATTCCAAGTGTTGTCATCGTAGGTAATCGATAAATTAAATGGCGTTTTTTCCTTTAGTGCCTTCGCTCCTTCAATAAAATAGGCGAATGGCCCAAATTTAGATTTTTGCTCTGGCGTCACTTCATACACCAGTTCTGCAATTGCTCCAACAGCAAGGACGTTCATAAAGTAACGGCCGTCAATTTTTCCAATATCGACGCGTTTTGTGTGATTAGCCTTCAAGACTTCGATAGCCTTCTTAGGAACCATTGGCAACTTCAACGCACGGGCGAAATCATTGACCGTGCCTAAAGGCAGAAAGCCAAATGTCGGCGAATGGCTCTGCTCAGCGAGACCATTGATTGCTTCGTTCACCGTTCCGTCGCCACCTAAGGCGATCACGGTGTCGAGCTTCTCCTCGCAAGCTTCTTTGGCAAACGTTGTCGCGTCGCCCTCTTTTTCTGTATACCGCACTGCCACTTCCTCATGGGTTTCCTGTAATGCCGAAACAACATCTTCTTCTAAGCCCAATGCTTTCTCCTTGCCCGAAGATGGGTTAATTATGACGAGAGCTTTTTTCATGTTGATCCTCCCTTATGTCCAGTGTATTGGATAATTTAGGTTTGAAGGCATTAGCGTATGTTTGTTTCCCTTTGCTGCATTGACTTGAGCCTGCGTGAGAAAAAGGGTTTTGCGAAGGTTCGTTCCACGCACATCCGCATCACGAAAATCGGCACCAATGACGTCGGCATAGGAAAAATCGGCTTCGCGAAGATCGGCTGCAATAAACAATGCACCGCGAGCATCGGCACCCTTGAAGTCAGCTTTACGTAACCGCGCACCTACGTAGTCACTGCTTCCTTTTTGTCGACGTTTGCGAGGCGCGTTTGCCCGAAACATCTCACTCGTTTTGACGAGCACTTCATTGACTCTTGCGCGGTGTGCATCCACGTTCAAAGAAAGCAGCACCTGCGGACTTTCATCGGTTAATGCTTCCGTTTCCTTATACATGCGATTAATCAAAGCGTGCATAGACGCTATTTCACTTTTCAAGCTCGCCTCTGCTAGATAATAAAGCATTTCATGAAGCTCCTGCATGACAGGGAAAACAGCAAACATTTCCTCCGCCAACTCAGGAAAACGTCGCCAGTCCTTTCCCTCATATGTTCCCTGTGCAACATGCTGTCCTGCACCAAAGCACTCATAAACCGTACAGCCGGAAAAACCTTCGCTCCTTAGCTTTCGATGAATGCCACAGGAAAAATCCTCCTGAAGGTTCGGACATGGTGCTCCGCTTTGCTTATCAAATCCAAAGTCTGCAGATTTTGCAAACGGCAAAGCGACACAACAAAGACCAAAACATTCTGCACAATTTGACGTTACTTCAATTTCCATACGTAAATCTCTCCTCAAACTAGTGCCCCAACTGGTAACGTAGATCTTATTTTATTCAGGATGAGTTTTGGTTCTTGTTTTCGCACAAGTTAACTGCTGGAAACCATTTTCTATAGGCAAACGGCTATACGCTTTCACCCTACGGGTACAAGTGCAACATCGATTCGAAAGGACCTCATCGTGTTTTCTTTGCCGCTGGTGTCTCACTAGTAGCCGTTTTTGGTTTATTATACAGAACGAATGAAATGAGAAAGATCAGCTGAAGTTTCATTTTTAACTGTTACCAAACGAAATTCGTATAAAAGGCACCAGGCGAGCTACCTTGAAACAATGCAACTACTTGCCTTATGTGGTTGCCACACGGCTTTTTACCCTCTATACGAGACCAAGCCACATTAAAACAATGTACGCAGAAACAAACATCAGCGTAGGCAACATACGTAGACTCTAGTGGGATCAGCGCGAGCTGAAGATCCCCTCGAAAAAGCCTGCTTTTTCGAGGAAGCTGAAGCCGTGCCCCACAGAAAGCGAAGTTTGTTGACGCAGCGATCGTCATTCCCGTGCACCCTAGCGCATCTTCAACTCGAAAAGACCTCGTCGTGTTTTCTTTGCTGCTGGAGCCTCACTATTGGCGTTCAGATCCGTTTCTCACTGTACAACCTTACTGATCGTCAAAACGAATCGCCCAGTCGCCATTACGGAATACGGGCTCTGAAGTCCCATCCTCTAAGATGCCATCAATGTTGAGCTCTGCTGAACCAATCATAAAATCCTCGTGGACGATGCTATGATTCACCCCGGCAGCTTTCTTATCTTCATCAGAAAGGGCAGTTCCATTTTCAATGTTGGACGGATAGGCTTCACCTAAAGCCAGATGGCAAGAGGCATTTTCGTCGTATAACGTATTGAAAAAGATCACATCGGATTGTGAAATCGGGGACGAATAAGGCACTAGGGCAACTTCACCTAGAAAGCGTGCGCCTTCATCCATATCAAGCAGAAGCTTTAATGTGTCCTCGCCAGTCGCTGCCTTGTAATCCACAACCTGGCCATCCTTGAACGTCAATGAAAAATCCTCGACCAAATTGCCACCATAATTAAACGGTTTTGTGCTGTGAACTGTTCCATTTACACCATCGCGCTTCGGCATTGTGAACACTTCTTCTGTAGGAATGTTTGGGATAAATGATGTGCCAGAAGCAGACTCACGACCACCGCCCATCCAGACATGGTTTTTGACTAACTCAATCGTCAGGTCAGTCCCTGGCGCAGAGTACACTAGCTTGGCATATTGTTTTTTGTTTAAGTAATTTCGTGCCTTATAAAGCGTCGCTGTATGATCTTCCCAAGCTTGTACAGGATTGTCCTGGTCTGCGCGCGTTGTGAATAAAATGCTTTTCCAAAGCTTGTCTACAGCTCCCCATTCGCCCGCTTCATTCGGAAAGACCTTTTTCGCCCATTCACGGGTTGGCACTGAGACCACCGACCAAGCAACTTGATCGCTCATCACATATTTACGAAATTCCATCAGCCCCTCTGCCGTTGTTTTGTTATTGGCAGCAACGCGATCAGCGTCAATATCCTTCAGTAGTTCTGGATTGGTGGCATAGATAGATAAGAAAGCAGCGCCGTCCTTTGCCTTTGTAACGACTTCGTCAGAGCGCCATTGTTCAAACGTTTGAAGAACCTCCATTGGTGCATGCTTCATCTTCAAAAATGTCAGTTCATCATCCGTCCAACGAATGTGGACATCCTTCGCCCCTGCTTCATAGGCTTTTTTAGCCACCAAACGTACAAAATCAACGCTCTCAACCGGCGCATTGACGACAAGTGCCTGTCCAGGCTGAATGTTGACGCCCTTCCGCACACAAATGTCGGCATAGTTGTCTATAAATTTCTCATGATTGTACATGAATCATCCCTCCGATAGGTTCATAGATTAGTTATATATGTAGATTTAAATTACGTTCTCACCTTATTATATACCTTCTGCCTCGGTAGGAGCGATTCCTTTTATTCTGTGGCGATATCATAAGGCAGAAGGCGTTTTCGCTAGTTCTTTCTACTAATCCCTCTGTTATAAAACAGAATAAAATTCCAAAATAGGCTATTATAATTAAAATGTGCGAGAGGTTTTTAGTGGGCTTTCATTTTGTCAATAGCGCTTCCGGGGGTGTCTCTGCGTCTATTGATCTGGGGCTCTATGTCATTGAATCCCTGGCCGGGCCAGATGTGACGAGAGTCATTCAAGAAAAAATGGATTACCCATACTATCGTGTTGGCCAAATCGGGGACATGTATGGAGTATAAGCAAACAAAGGGCTGTCCCGAATGCCACGGGACAACCCTTTGTTTTATTTAGAGCTCATTTTAATTTGAATTCACTTCCGGATAGGATCACTTTCAATCCCATGGCTACTTTTTCTAATTGGGCTCGCTCACACTTCATTTAGGCTCGCTTTCTTGTACTTTGGGCTCGCTCTTTAGATTTTTCGGCTCGCTTTGAACCGGTGAGGGCTCGCTTTTTCTACTTAGGCTCGCTTCCACTTGATTGGGGCTCGCTTTCTTGCAATTGGGGCTCACTCTTTGAACTTTTCGGCTCGCTTTGAACCGGTGAGGGCTCGCTTTTCTCTCTTGATCTTGCTCCTGCACGAGACCAGCGTTTAACTCCTATTCCTG
This sequence comes from Aureibacillus halotolerans, assembly GCF_004363045.1. NCBI lineage: Bacteria > Bacillati > Bacillota > Bacilli > Caryophanales > Bacillaceae > Aureibacillus > Aureibacillus halotolerans. The sequence continues at coordinate 13,199 of NZ_SNYJ01000019.1, read as the reverse complement.
GTACACTGTAGGCGCTTCATGGAGATGCTCATTGTATGCGACAATGGAAAAGGTGTTGTCTTTCCAATCAAGCTTAGTGAAAGAGGCGTTGGCGAGCTTGCCTTTTCCTGTCCCTCTCTCTCCATTTGTAATTCGGTGCAAAAAGGCATTAATTGCCCCTCCATGTGAAACCACCAAGGTTGGAGATCCATCTGTTTCTATCGCTATCTTTGTCAACGTCTTCTCCATACGATCCTGCATGTCTTCAAGCGACTCCATGCCATGCGACATGGGCTCGCCAAAGTTGATGCTGTACTGAGGCAAAAAGGTCATGATCTCGTCAATCAGTTTGCCTTCTAGCTCTCCATAATAACGTTCGCGAAGAGCGACATATGGAATAATGGCATCAATAGACAACGTCTCAGTGACCGCGGTTGCTGTTTGATAAGCACGCTTCAAGTCACTCGAATAGACGTGATCAAAACGGATTTGTTTATCTTGAAAATACGCTCCTAATTGCTTTGCCTGGGCAACCCCGTTTTCATTGAGTGGGAGATCCATCTGTCCTTGCAAACGTTTTGCTACATTCCATTCTGTTTCACCGTGACGTACTAGAAAAATCAATCCTGTTCCTCCTAAATCAACCGTTTTCTGATGGCCGCAGACAGCTGTTCGAAAGCCACAACGACCACAAAGATGATGATAATAATCATGAACGCTTCATCGTATTTCATAAGTGACATTGATGTCGAAAGCTCGATACCGATACCGCCAGCGCCAACAAGGCCAAGCACGACAGCCGATCGAATTGCTTTTTCCACCGAAAATAGACTGGTTGCCACAAACGATGGAAACCCAATCGGCAAAACTGACGCCGCATAGACACCAAGACGATTGCTTCCCGTCGACTTAATCGCCTCCATTGGTCCTTTATCAATCTCCTCAATTCGCTCCGAGAAGAAGCGTGCACAAAAGGCGATCGTGTCGACCATAATGGTTAAAATCCCTGCAAAGGAGCCTAGCCCAACGGAAATGACGAACAACAATGCCCAGACGAGATCAGGAACCGTTCGCATCACAGAAACGATGAAGCGCAAGACACGACTGATAAGCGGATGCGGCGTCGTGTTGTTCGAAATTAATAATGCGATCGGCAGGCTAAGAAGCACACCGAACACTGTACCGACAAGAGCAATTTCAAAGGTTTCAAGCATCGCCCAGATGACACTGTCCAAACGACTAATATCCGGTGGAAATGCTCTGCTTAAAAATGTGCCAATATTGACGGTGCCTGATAAAATCCGTTCAATAGAAATGTTGGCATTGATCAACCCTGAGAGAAAGAAGCCCACAGCACCAACAATGACGATCCAACTCCACACAGGCGGCATCCGAAACCTTGGTGGTATTGAATTTGACAGACGACTAGACATGAGAGACAACCACCTTTTTCTTTTCCTCATACAGCCATTTGAAGGAATGAACAGACTGTTTGTTTTTTATTTCATCAAGCACCAATTCTCCCTGCTTTAAGCCAATAAAACGTGTACCATAGGAGAGTGCTAAATCAAGCTGATGAAGTGTACAAATTAAGGTAATGTTCTTCTCCCTTGCCACATCAACTAGCAACTCCATCACCTCAATGCCTGCTTTTGGATCGAGTGAAGCAATTGGTTCGTCAGCCAGGACAATGAACGGATCTTGCATCAACATGCGAGCAATCGCAACTCTTTGCTGCTGACCACCAGACAATTGATCTGCCCGAGATGCCGCCAAATGCCCTAGCCCTACTCGATCCAAACAATTCATCGCTTGTGCACGTAAGCTTGAATTGGCAAAGGGATGAAAGGTTGACACAATAAACGGATGCTGTCCCAGTGCACCGAATAACACGTTTTGAAACACTGACAGTGTAGGGATCAAATTAAACTTTTGAAACACAAAACCCATCCGCTTTCGTATCTTCCGAAGATCCTTTGCATTTGCGCGTTGTACAGACTGTCCCTCTATGAAGATATCTCCCGACGTCACCGTTTCAAGCCTACCAATCGAACGTAGAAGCGTGGACTTTCCAGAACCATTATGTCCAAGGAGAATGACGGCTTCTCCCTGGGCAATATCTGCAGTAACTGACGTCAGTGCCGTTGTTCCGCTTGGAAATATCTTGGAGACGTCTCTTATTTGTAGCATGTCAATCGTCTTACTCATCAATCTCAATGCCTAATTTTTCATAGATTTTGCGCAGTCCCTCATAATCTTCGTCATCTACAAGGACAAACTCACTCTCCCCGTAATGATCATGCTCTCCAGTAATTAGCATGCTTTCTAATAGTGCATCCTGGTGCTCCATCATTTTCTCGCGAAGCTCCTCCACCTGTTCTGCAGAAAGATCTTGACTAGCGACGAACAAATCATTCGGGAGATCCTCACTTTCTGCTAACACACGGACGTTTTCTTCTCCCCATTCTGCAACCAAATCATTGTAGCGTGACAACGAGAATGCCACAGCGTCCGTTTCGCCTGACTTGAAGGCTTCAACAAAGGTTTCTCCAAGCATTAATGTCTCCACATCCTCCAGAGGATCAATGCCGGCATCCATCAACATGCCCATTGGTGCAATATGTCCTGAAGTGGACCCAACATCCTTCATCGCAATCGTTTTGCCTTTTATATCTTCAATCGTCTTAATGGGACTGCTTGCAGGCACCGCAATGACACTTCGATAGCCTGGTCGTGTAATGCCGATAACGCCTTTGACATCAATTGCATTTTTCATCGTCACGTATTCACCAGGGCCTGTAAGGACCATGTCCACCTGCCCGAATTCCATCGCGGTCGCTGCCGCCGTTCGATTAGAAATTGAGAAAAATTCAATATCTTTATCCACAGCCTCTGAAAGCGCATCTTTAAACGGACCGAACTCACGCGAGAGCTCCTCCATGCCTTCGGCTCCTGTATCAACAAAACGAATCGTATTCAACTCTCCATCTGAACTTGCCTCACTAGCAGTTCCACAAGCCGTTAAAAGTAGCAATACCCCACCAAACATCAAACGCATGAAATGTTTCATTCCCTAACCCCCCGAAATATTGTTTACATCCTTATTGTATCCACGAAACATTAACGAAAAATTAACCTGTCCTAAAGGCAATATTAAAATAGTCTATATAGAATAATAGAAACGGATAGAGTTTATCTATAGGAGGGACAACCATTGCTGTCGATTCAACACTATGAAATCCTTCAATCCATACACCAGGAAGGGCAAATGACGAAGGTTGCCAAGAGGTTGGGACTGAGCCAGCCAACCATCACCTTTCATTTAAAGAAGATGGAAGAAAAATGTGGATTTCCTTTAGTCGAGTATCATGGGAGACGGACAATCCTTTCCTCCACAGGGAAATTGTTACTGCCCTATGCGGAGCGAATCCTTCAGGTGCAAAAGCAAACCGAGCAGACCATTCAAGATGTGCAACATCTCAGACAAGGAGCGCTTACGATCGGGGCGAGCAATACCGTGGCGAGTTATATGATTCCAGAAACGTTGCCGAAAATGTTTGCCCAGTTTCCCGAAATGGACTGCACCATTCAAGTGCACAATGCCAGGACGATTCGTCAGCTTGTGCAACAGTACGAGCTTGATTTTGGGCTGATCGTTGCTCACGAGCAGGATCTCGAAGATCTCGCTGCCATTCCAATCAGAGAAGATCCGATCGGCATTGTGCTCAATGCCTCCCATCCGTTGGCGGACTATCCCTTTCACGACCCGAGTGTGCTTGTCAATGAACGCTTCCTGCTAAGAGAAAAAGACTCGCAATCAACAAAAACGTTTCATCAGTGGTGCCAAAAGGCCGGTATCATCTGTCGTTTTGAGGTCGAAATCCAAAGCGCAGAGGCGATTAAAAAAGGGGTACTGTCGAATATCGGAATTGCCGTCGTGTCAAAAATGTCTGTCGAGGAAGAGGTCAAAAAGGGACAGCTGCTCTTTCGTGAGATTGCTTCGGAACGCAGGAGGTCCATGTTTCTCATCTATCATGCCAAGCGGCGTCTCTCCCCACTTCATCAGGCGATGATTGATTTAATTTTGCAAACATGGCGTGAACAGGATGGGAGCTTAGCGCATTAAAAAATCGACACAGGAAGCACAGTGGCTTCTCGTGTCGATTATGTTCTGTAATGAAATGAAGCTATTGGAATTTATCATGACGGACCTCTTGTAGAAAATGCCAAGCTACTTGCGACTATGAAGATGTAAAAGCACCATACACATCGTAATAAGCGTAAATGCAATGAATGCTAAAAAAGGGATGGTGACAAAACCGAACCAATTAATGTATTGAGCACTACACGGCACCCCTTGCACGCATGGTTTTATTTCCGCAAAGCCTGGAACCTTCTGTACGAGATAATGATAGAACGCAATGAGTCCCCCAACAACAGATAAAGGAAGCACATACTTTTTTAAAAGAACTTCATTATAAAAAGCAGCAATGCCTAAGATGATTGCTAGAGGATACATAAAAATCCGCTGCAGCCAGCAAAGTTCGCATGGGACAAAGCTTTTAATCTCGCTGAAATAAAGGCTGCCCAGTGTAGCAACCACGGAAACAATCCACGCAGCATACAAAGCATATGTTTGAATAAAGGAACTCTTCTTCGCCTTATTCACTTGTGCTGATCCCTTCTTCAATTAATGAGGTAATCTTGTCATAATCAAATGGATCCTCAAGCATCACGCCATCAATAATAATGGTTGGTGTAAACGGGACTTCGAATTCCTCTACAAGCTGAGAATCAATACTCACCTGCTCTGCCACTTGCGTTTCCCCGGTCGTTATATCAGCTGCCAGCTGCTCCAAATCAACGTTTGGGGCAGATTCTGCTGCAATCTCCTTCAGTTTCTCGACAGTGACCCAATCGTTGTCGTGGTCCTGAGAAGGTGGTTGCTCAGCAAACACTGCTTTATGGAACGCCCAGAAATTTTCAGGATCCTGTGCATAAACCGATTCAGATGCCAATGCAGCTCGAACGGACTCCTCGCCATGGAAAAGAACATTAATATACGAAAACGTTGCCTTTCCAGTCGAAATGTAGTCCTCTACTAATTTAGGGTAAACGACTTCTCCCCATTGCTTACAGGATGGGCATTTATAATCTCCAAACTCAACAATGGACACTGGAGCTGTTGTTTCACCTATAGTTGGCTGTCCTTCAATGGATGGATGTTTTGCCAAACGATTGACCTGTTCACTATCGTTGTTCAAAAAAAGCACCACGCCAATCACGATAACGAAAAGACCAATCGTGAAAGCGACGAGTTTCTTGCTATTTTTCATTTATTACGCCTCCATATATGTAGTGACTTATCAGTTTTGCGCTCTTAGAAGCAGGACTGCCTCACGACGATGTCGCCATGGTTGATACTCCTTGTTTGGCGCATTGTTCTTGCCTCCAGTTAAGTGTAGCACAGGGAAAAATGAAGATCATAGTGGTCTTCCTATACTTTTAATGAACAATCCAAGAACATGTGAACATATTAAGGTTTGGTTTTTTTCTTTATACCTCATCCGTATGCTCGCTTTCACGCAGGAGTCTCGCTAATGACTACTTTTGGGTAAGTAAATAAGTTTTGAAAGAGAAGTACTCGTAATCCTTAGAATCATATAGCTAATAAATGCCTATAGTTAATAACTCAACGTTCACACATAACATTTGGCAGACACGCTTAGATATAAATGGGTATACCCTGCAATTTATTGTTTGGGTTGCTTTTTATACAAGCTGCCATACGCTCGCTTTCCGCGGGCGAACTGCGAGCCTCCTCGATCGCTAACGCGCTCTGTGGGGTCTCGCTTAGCTCGCTTTTCCCGCTGGAGTCTCGCTAGTGGCTGCTTTTAATGATGCACTCATTTTTTATGATGTGATCACATTTAAAAAAAGACTCTTTTAGTGATTTAGGGGTAGTAGTCAGCTTCATTACTGAAGACGACCTTTTAGAAATAAAGGATTGTGAGCACCGGCACCTCTCCTATTTACTGGATACATCAGGCGTTGTTTTGGAGAGGTCAATTGATTTATCTCACCTTGCTTCCACTCAGGTAAAGCCAGTGTTGAAGGTAATTTTTGCACTGCGCAAGTTATCTAAACACAAGTCCACCGCTGCATCAATACTGAACTAGGTGATATAATTTTGCATGAAACGATGCACTTACTCGTCTTGTTTGCTAAAGCAACACGGTTCAACTCGCTTTTCCATTTTCTCAGTAATATGAGACCGGGACAAAATAAAAAAATTTACGTAGAAACTTACATCAGCGTAGTCAAAATACGCAGACTCCTGCGGGAACAGCGCGAGCTGAAGATCCCGCAGGAAAGCTTGCTTTCCGAGGAAGCTGAAGCCGTGCCCGCGGAAAGCGAAGTATTTTGACGAAGCGATCGTGTTTTCTTTAAACCCTAAAGGGCATAAGGGCTACATCACACAAGATTGCTTAGCCTTAGCCCCCTCGATCGCACGTCGAATGATATTGAAAAAAACCGAACGTTTACGAAATTCAAAGTAACATTTCGTAAACGTTCGGTTTTTTTTATGGACTTCATGACTTAGCCTAAACGCTTTGTATTAAAATTCTTTCCCAGTCTAATCATTTTTTTCGTTACACTACTCTACACCTGGAATCCACCCATCCAACACATTTTCTATCGTATATTTAGTAGCCTCTTCTTCACTGAGCTGTGGCCGACTGTCATTTACCACCGCTCCTGGGCCCGTATTGTTGTACTCATAAAGCCTGGCGTCCTCTGGCTGCACGCCCCCCATTTCCGTCCATCCTTCTTCTTTAATATGTGCGCCTAGCAGATTGTTTTTAAACACGGCGCTCGGCACTGCCGACGGATTGCTGCTCGGTCGCCATGGACGGCCTAAATATACCGTCCCATCTGGTGCGTCACTCGTAAGCTCACTGTTGATAATCAAAAAGCCAAAAGGCTCGTCACCCTGTGTGCTTGCGGCTGTAATGTAACCATTATTGTCGGTTGAGCCACGATCCAAGGCGTGAATCGTACAATTGTCAAACACCGCTTGCGCTCCACCAAAAATGAAATCTACATCACCTTCAATGTAGCAGTCCACATAATACTGCCTCCCTTTATTGGCGAGCAGTGTATCTTGATTTCCGAGAAAATGTACATTTCTAAACACCAGTTGATCTCCTGTAGCGTTTAAGGCAACGGCCTGATGACCTTCTGTTGCCGTCGTCTCATCAAAGTCATTTTCAATCGTCATATCCTCCAACTTCACGTGATCTGCACGTACAAACATGGTTGCACTTGCCGAGGTGCCCAACGTTCCCCCAACTCCATTGTCTCTACCCGCATAATTGTCAAAGACAATGTGCGTCTTATCTGGACCTTCCCCTCTTAACGTGATGAAGGATTTGTCTGCAGGAACTTCAATTACTTCACGATAGACACCTTCCTTGATCAGAATCTCAACCGCTCCGAAGCGCTCATCTGAAACCGCATCAATTGCAGCTTGAACCGTACTATAGTCTCCTTTTCCAGAACCATCGACAACAAGCTGTGCATCCGTTACATGAAATGCCTCCGACGAATCCACGATCTGCCTCTCAACGCCTTCCACAAACGTTCGCTCCATGTCATCCCGAGACGTTGTTTCCACAACAGCTACATACCAGCCGGTGGTCGTTTTTCCTTTATAGAATTCTTCCAAAAGTGTCGTCGCGTAACTTCCACCCCATGAATAGCCATTTCTTCGTTCTGCTTCAATGTCATAAATGTCGTGCTTCATGACACCGTCACGGCCAGAGAAAATCGGTCGATTTGTGCCAATTTCATAAAACCGATACCACGTCGACGCGTCGGGATCGTCCACAAAATACACCCCGTGTTCGTCGCCACCACTGACATAACGCGTATTTTCAACCTTGTTTTCCTCAAACCATGTTATAGCACTTTGAATGGCATGTTGAATGTCATCAGTCGGCTCTCTCGACATAAGAAAACGAATGACGCCAACCGATTCTGACCCGGAGATGGATGGAAGCTCATAGGACCTAGCACCGACGGCTTCAAAAGTGAATGGATCGTGCTGCGCACACCATGCAGCGAGCACCCCATTGACTTCTATTTGGGCGTTCAAAATATAATCTACCGCCAAATCAATTGACGTGGCAACTGCCTCTCTTTGTTGCTCATTGACGACACCATTATTGAACGGGTACCGTTCTTCAGTTATGTCATCAAACAACTCGAGAACGCGCACCATTGCATTGTCATTGAAAGTGACCATGTCCGAATAGTTTCCTCGCCGTGGGTACACTTGGGCAAAGCCACCTGTTTCATATTGCAAGTCGAACAAAAATTCAAGCCCCTTCAATATTCCTTCTTTGTAGCGTGGGTCCCCTGTTTGCGCATACACTTCTGCCAGTTCATATAGCTCCTGCACAGTCGCATCATTATCAATCATGCCGAGGGCGACCCCGTCGTTCGTCACCCATTCAGATTTGTCTTCTTTCCCGTCCCACGGCCTGCTATAGTCTGTGCTTTTTGACCAGCCCCCATGGTCCATCTGCCAGCTTAGGATATTGTCTGCCCGCTCCACAGCTGACTCCAGATCTCCAGAAAAGCCTTCGCGTTCGTCAACCGGAAGTGTATAAAACAAGACTGAGCGACCAAAACGGTCTGTCCCTAAAGCAGCTTTTTTGAGGTCAATAGGCTCTTCATCTTGCCCATTAAATACTTGGAGATCCTCGACGTTCACATCTTCAAAAGACCCGTTCAACGTCACAGCTAATACATGCTCAGCCACCTTTTCGGCACGTAAAATTTGCACATTGGGAGCGATGTTTCCGCTTTTGGCAGCAATCTCTCTGACCCGATCCTTTGTCTCCTCCCATGACATGCCATTTTCAAGCCCAAGGTATGCATCACTTTGAGGATTCATGATGCCTTGAGAGGCAAGCTTTCCGAAAGAAGATTTATCTTCTTTATTTTCTGGAATTAAATCCAACACATCGCCTAAAATCACTGCCATCTGCTGTTTGTTCAAAACATCGTCGCCATTGAGCTCTTCCCACAGATAGTCGGGCACAATATGTTGTTCTTTAGCAAGCTCCTCGACGATGTTTCCCCATGGATTTTCATCATCCACCTCAAGGCCGCCACTCGAGATAAGAAGTTCGTTGTCAACGCCAAACATTTGTTGGACAAGCGCAAGGAATTCATGCAACGTGACCTCGTCCCCTGCATTGCTTTGTTCATCCGCAAGGAGCCCATTTTGTCGCAATTGCTTCTGTAGCACGCCATCAACGACGTCATTCAGTGGCAAAAGTTCTAGCGCTTGCACCTCTTCTTTTTCCAATTGTTCTGTGACGAGCAAATGATCAATATTGCCGCCACCACTTGCACCAGTAGCCGTCAAACGCACCACATTGTCCCCCTGTTTCAGTGGTACTTTTACGGACTGCTTGTCCCACTCAGCCCATTCTTCCGTTGTTGGGAAGGGGAGCTCAGTGACCAACGTATCATTTACATGAACTTCTGCCGGTCGATCTGCCTCGCCTGCATGAGCATAACGAAACACAAGATAATACTCTTTCTCAGCAGGCACGTTTACCGTCCACTCAATATAGCCACCTGGTGCGTTGGGATTATAATCAACAAAACCCTCGCCCGTAAAGCCGAGGTGTTTATTGTCTACAATCGTCCCCACAGATGATGCGTCCTCAGCTTCAAATACCTGTGAAAACCCCGCATTTTGATCCTCCGCCGCAGACACCTCTGTAGCAAGTCCACTTATGCCAAGTGCGATCGCTACAGCCACACTTGTTCGCCATCCGTACCTATGCTTCAACTGAATATCCTTCAAGCCGATCCCCCCTTATTCCTGTTACGAGAATTGGTATACGTGTCATTGGTTCTCATTATATCAACAGAATGATTACCTATTTCGACACCCTTATATGATAACGCTTACATTATTGTCCTATGAAGTTCTGTGTTCAATTCGAAACGCATGTGGTGACCTCCCAGTGATTCTGTTGAACATACGCCAAAGATGTACATGGTTTGTAAAGCCAATTTGCAGCGCAATGCGATTAATTTTTAAATTCGTTTCAATGAGCAGACGCTTCGCTTCATTAATCCGTACAGCGTTCACATATTCCACCACACCGCAGCCCGTCACCTGCTTAAACAACCGACTCAACGACTGCTCGTTCATGTGAAAACGCAATGCCAGCGAAGAAAGCGAAAGTGCTTGGGCAAAGTTTGCATTAATGAATTGAATCATACGAGAGACCAGCTCCAGCTGTCTTTTCTTGTTCTCTGCGGTTTTGATCACACTTCGCTCTGTTTGGGTGTGTAACAACCGTTCACTCTCAACAAGCAACTGTACGAGCAAGGCTCGTGTGTAAATATCATGACACCAATCCTTGTTTTGGTATTCGTCAAAAAGCTGTTGAAAAATAGAATGAAACTGCACTTGGCGTTCGATCGGCACGCTCATTCGTAATGGATGATCCTGAAAGAGACTGGATAACAGGTCTTTCTCCTGACCAGTGACCAGATCTTCTTGGAAGTTAATCACTAAACGCTCATAGGCTTGCCCCGTTTGCTTACTCGTTTTATGCACCATGTTCTTCGGGATAAACACCAATTGGTTCTCTTCTACCGAAAAAACTTCCTCGCGACAATCGTACGTACATCCTCCTGCAAGTAGATAAAAAATCTCATATTCTTGGTGTAAGTGATAGGCTTTCATCGGTTCATCTGACGTTCGTCTTTGTGCATAGTTCATATAAAAAGATTGCTCCCTCAGTGAAATATTCAAACGAGGTTCCATCAGCACATCATTCTCCTTCCTATGCCTATGTAAAATCAGGCGATTCACGGATTTTCACTATACAATAGTTTACGGCGTAACAAGGCCAAACCCTTTATTTGAGCGAAAATTGAGAACAATAGACTATGAATTGAGGAAAGTAGAACGGGCGGACCAGAGAATGCCCTTCAACTCTTTTATATTTCATCCATCATAATCTCTTTCATTCACAAGCAAACAATTGGACACTTTATTTCACTTAAGAGTATATTGTGATCACTGGATCAAACCAGAATGCATTTCGTTTTACGGGAGGAATACACTTTGATTAATCAACAGGTTCAAGATGAATTATTTAAGCCAATTAAGCTTGGTCATAAATTACTACCTAGCAGGATTGCAATGGCACCAATGACTAGGGCGTTTTCGCCAGATGGTGTACCTGATGCTAATGTGGCCGCTTATTATCGTCGTAGAGCAGAAAACGGAGTCGGTTTAATTATTACAGAAGGCACAGCTATTAATCATCCTTCTGCTGTAAGTCATAAAGATATTCCTGAATTTCATGGTGAACGATCACTTGCTGGTTGGAAGCGAGTTGTGGATGAGGTTCATCAAGCAGGTGGCGTGATCATTCCTCAGATATGGCATGTTGGAGGAGCAAGGAAGATTGGGGAAGGACCAAACGAGAGTGCATTACCTGTAAGTCCTTCAGGTTTAGATGCCTATGGGAATAAGATAACAGAACCTTTAACAAATAAAGAAATACAGCAACTTATTCAAGCCTATGCCGAAGCCGCTAAGGATGCAAAAGAGGTTGGCTTTGATGGAATTGAGATCCACGGAGCGCACGGGTACTTAATTGATCAGTTTTTCTGGGAGCGAACCAATAAACGAACCGATCGTTATGGTGGAGATTTAGTAGAGAGAACAACCTTTGCACAAGAAGTTGTGAAAGCTTGCCGCGACACTGTTGGACCGGAATTTATGATTGTTTTCCGTTTTTCACAATGGAAAGGAACCGATTTCGGAGCGAAGCTGGTGCGGAACTCTGAGGAGCTGAAGCAGTTACTAGAACCGTTGGTAGAGGCGGGTGTCGATGTATTTCATGCATCTACGAGACGTTTCTGGGAACCAGAATTTCCGAAGGAATCCGACACGCTTAACTTAGCAGCATGGACAAAGAAGGTAACGGGTAAACCCACAATAACAGTTGGTTCATTGGGTCTAAACCATGCGTTTAGAGAGGAAAATGGTGCTGAGAATGAAATAACTGTCACCGAGAATATTGAGAAGATTGTTCAAAAATTTAAAAACGGCGAGTTTGATTTAGTTGCGGTGGGACGAGCACTCTTAGCTGATCCTGCTTGGGCTAGTAAACTCAGAGATGGAAAATTAGAAGAAGCAACGCCTTTTACTCAGGATTCACAAAAAACGTTATACTAATGAAGAATCTCGGCAACTTATTCGCTGCCGAGATTCTTTTTTTATGTAAATCCATGATCTTATTTAATGTTTGTCTCGTTCCCTGTTGCAGTAACAGCAATTGAAAATGATAAAAGTTCATCAAGTATACTAACTTCCCTGACGGTAACTGTCAGGGAAGTCATATTATAATCGCTCTATCAATTGTGATTGGAGTGTTATTGGATGCAAACAAAAAAAGTTTTTCTATATGTATTTAATACAATGTCGGACTGGGAATATGGATATTTAATCGCCGAACTAAACTCAGGAAGATATTTCAAAAAAGATGTAGCCCCTTTAAAAGTCATTACAGTAGGAGCTAATAAAGAAACGATTACTACTATGGGAGGACTAAGCATAAAACCAGATATTTCTCTTGATGAATGTACTCTTGAGAATAAAGATCTTTTCATTTTACCAGGAGGGACGACTTGGAGTGAAAAGATTCATCAACCTCTCTTGGAAAGGATTGGCCAGGCTTTAAAGCTTGGCACCATTGTTGCTGCAATTTGTGGTGCAATTGAGGGCCTCGCGAGTATGGGATACTTAGATACTAGAAAGCATACAAGTAATAACTTAGAATATACTAAAGCGGTATGTCCTAACTACAAAGGAGAAAAATTCTATGAGTTGGGATCTGCGGTTTCTGATGCGAATTTAGTTACTGCATCAGGAATAGCTCCTCTGGAATTTGCAATGGAAGTACTAAAAAAAATAGATGTATTTACACCAGATGCATTACATTCATGGTATAACCTAAACAAGACTCATCAACCTGAATACTTCTTCCAGTTAATGAATTCAATAAATAAATGAAGTAACTAGTACCTTGACCTAATTTAATTTTAGTTCTACGCTCATTCTATAAGAAAAATATGGGAGGGCTAGCAAATGAACAAAAAATACGAGATTC
>NZ_SNYJ01000018.1:51908-80899 GCF_004363045.1 Aureibacillus halotolerans | reverse complement strand
GCCTAAATGGAGAAGAAGCGAGCCTAAATGGAGAAGAAGCGAGCCTAAATAGGGAGAGAGCGAGCCCAAATGAGGAAAGCGAGCCCAAAAAGACCTGAAGCGAGCCTAAATGGAGAAGAAGCGAGCCTAAATGGAGAAAAGCGAGCCTAAATGGAGAAGAAGCGAGCCTAAATAGGGAGAGAGCGAGCCCAAATGAGGAAAGAGAGCCCAAAAAGACCTGAAGCGAGCCTAAATGGAGAAGAAGCGAGCCTAAATGGAGAAGAAGCGAGCCTAAATGGAGAAGAAGCGAGCCTAAATAGGGAGAGAGCGAGCCCAAATGAGGAAAGAGAGCTCAAAAAGACCTGAAGCGAGCCTAAATGGAGAAGAAGCGAGCCTAAATGGAGAAGAAGCGAGCCTAAATGGAGAAGAAGCGAGCCTAAATAGGGAGAGAGCGAGCCCAAATGAGGAAAGAGAGCTCAAAAAGACCGGAGCCCATTATGCTAAATTAAGAAACATGCCTTAGAGAAATCAGACATGGAGGCTATCCCAAGGTCATAAGGATAGCCTCCATTAATGTTAAAACAGCAGCTCTTCAAATTCTTCATTGCTCAAATTCGACAACCAGGAATCGAAGCTTAGCAGGTCATCTTGCAGCTTTTTCTTTCGTTGAATGACTTCGTCAATTCGTTCTTCCAACGTTCCTTGGACGAGCATACGATGGACGTAAACTTCTTTCGTTTGCCCAATTCGATGTGCCCGGTCAGTGGCTTGATTTTCCACAGCTGGATTCCACCAACGGTCATAATGAATGACATGCGAGGCACGCGTCAAATTGATGCCAGTGCCACCTGCTCGAAGGCTTAGGATAATGAGAGGGTGCTGGCCATCTTGAAAGGCTTGGATCATCGCTGCTCTCTGGGAAGGGACGGTTCCCCCATGCAAGAAGGGAATGCTTATCCCCCATTGTTCTTGCAGCACTTGTTGCAGCATCGTACCCATTGTTCGAAATTGGGTAAATAAAATCGCATGTTCGTTTTGTTTTTTTATGTGAGAAAGCAATCGCAATGTCTCATCGGTTTTCAATGAAAGACCTTCTTGATGCTGTCGGTATTGTGATGATACCAAGCCTGGATGATTACAAATTTGCTTTAATTTTGTCATCATTGCGAGAAGGACGCCGCGCCGCTTAATGCCCGTTTCACTGGACACAGCTTCTCGAGCGGTGTCTGCCCACTGTTGATACAGTGCTGCTTGAACGGGCGACAGCTTACATGCAATGGTATGTTCTTTTTTCTCAGGCAAGGCGAGCTCAGGCAACCCCTTTTTTGTTCGTCGCAACAGGAATGGGTGGATGAGGGCTTTCAGATCTTGGATTCGCTTGTCATAACCGAACTTTTCATATGGGACGACAAACCGCTGTTGAAAGGCCGTTTGTGTCCCGAGGTATCCAGGGTTCACCAAATCCATTAGTGACCAAATTTCACGCATTCTGTTTTCCACAGGCGTACCGGTTAGTGCGATCTTTTGCCTGCTGGGTAGACGCTTTACAGATTTTGCTTGACGGGTAGACGCATTTTTAATCGTTTGGGCCTCATCGACACAAATGACAGACCAGGTGATTTGTTTGAAAAGTTCTTGATCTCTTGATGCTAAGCCGTATGTGGTAATAATGACATCGTAATGCGCATCTACGTCTTGAACAAAATGTACGGTGTTCCGTTTTCCCCCGTGATGAACATGTACCCGTAGCGAAGGGGCAAATCTCTCGAGTTCGTTGGCCCAATGCGAAAGCAATGACGCTGGCACAACCAATAAAAAGGGATGGTGTGCTGAATCGTCAGAAGAAGCTTTTAAGTAGGAGAAGTAGGCAGAAACTTGAACCGTTTTCCCTAAGCCCATATCATCGGCCAAACATCCGCCAAACCCCCACTGCCAAAGCTGTGCCAGCCAATCCACCCCTTGCTTCTGGTACGTTCGCAAAGACCCAAGAAATGTGGATGGAAGCTTGACGGGTGGTGATGTTCTCCCTCTAAGCTGTTGAATAAATTGACGATAATGCTCAGGAGTAGACGCGCTTAAATGCAATTCAACGTCATCGAAGGAGTCCCCATCGCCCTGCGAAGTCAACTTTCCGGCAACGAGGTCCGCCAGTGGAACACCAGATTTTTTAATATGACGCATGCGTTCTTGAAGCTTTAAAAGTGCTTTTGGATCAATTAAAAGCCATTCATTCTGAAACCTTACAAGCCGGCGTCCTTCTTCAACAAGCTGGTAAAAGGTCGCTTCATCTATTGATCCGTCTTCAATCGCCAAGGACCAGTCGAATTGGAAATAGGCATCTGCCCCTATGGAAGAGGTCGCCTCACCAGCAAATGGTTGAAGTTCAACTGCAAGCTGAGGTGCCCTTGTTCCTTTCCAGCCAGAAGGGAAGAAGACAGGAACATCAAGCTCTAAAAGCGTGGGGACAGTGATCTCCAAAAAATGAGCGATGGCTTGATCTGATAGCTGATGTGTATACGAATGCCGAGACAATTCAGTCCATGCATAAAGTGTGTCCATCATACGATTTAGCAGCTGAGGAGTATACCAAGCACGCCAGGATTCAGGAAGTTGTGTAGCGTGCGAGTCTGCTGGCAGAATCGTTTGCTGATCTTCTTTATCTGTTGCCACCGTTTCTATTTTCCAAGTGGACGTACCGTTTATTGGTTCATGCAGTCGGAGTCCCAATTGAAAGGGCACAGACGTGATGGCTTGCTCTGGCAAAGTTCGTAAAGAAGACCGTCGCATGCGCTGCAAAGCATCGTGCCAAGACCATTCCGCCTCACTTGCAGATGTTTGTGCTTGTAAGTCTCCCGTACCAAGTGCTGAAACAATTCCTGCTCTTTTCTCAAGTGAACGAAGGGAATCTCCCTTCCGTATGTCCATCATAGCTGGTTCTTTGCGGAGAGCAAGAAAATCAAACGCTGCTTCAGGTGTAAGCCGAACGCTTTTCTTGTCTGGAGATACATCAAGAGCTTCCCCATAAAAGGATGCCCGGTGCCAGGTAAACAACAAAGAGACCCAGGCATTAGAGAATTCTTTTTCTAATGGTTGAGTGCAGTGCAGGTGGACCCCATACTCATTATCAAGTGTAGCTTCTAGTTGAACAGTCAGTAGTTTCATACGTATGATCACTCCGGAAAACAAGCATTAAAACGATAAAACGAACAAGCGCCAGCAACCTATAAGAACGAGCAGCAATGCACAAGGACCAACAAAGGCGAGGACCAGCTGTTCATGTGCAGCGTCCTTAACCTTTTTCGTCGTAAAAAGCATTTTCAAGAAAGGCTGTTCAATAAAATATCGCCAGACGGCATTGATAAAATGATACACAGCAATAAGCGTACCTATGCTTATGATGATAGGAACCCAAGATGGCAACATAATGATACCGACGCTGCCAAGACCAAGGATCGTAATGAGAAGCAGTAGCAATTGCCAGTGGCGTAAAAGCCATTTAGCAAAAATATGCTGAAGAACCTTTTCGGGTGCCTTCGATTTGATTGTCCATGAAGAAAAGGCCATCGGTTTAACAACCGGTTTTAAATCGCTAACGCCAGCTTTTTTCATGCTCGATTGTGAACCGATAAAGATCATCTGTATAAATCGAGTGGCTTGCTTTTCTTCGTAGGCCAGCCAAGACATAAAGGGATCATTACTTTTTCCTCTCGTAAACCTCCAGCCGTAAATGACGCCGAGACATAGCGCTATTGCGCCACCAATCCATGGTTTTCCAATGAGCGCACATAGAAGCGGCAATGCATATAAAATGCCACCAAGTTTTTCATGGAAGCGTAAATGAATGTAGGCGATCCGGTAAAGTTTATAGGCGAAAATCATTGAAAATAAAAAGGAAATATATGGAGGTTCATAGAAATGCCAAAGAGGCAAAAAGAAAAGCAAACAAAGCACAAGCTTTAAAAGTTCGAAGCGGACAATATGGAACTTTCCTAAACGAATCATGCCTTCGGAAAACGAGCGTTGTCTTGCTAAAAACAACACATCGGCCTCTTGAAAATGACTTCGAAAGCTATTTGTTGAAACGATCGCCATGAGCACTAGACTGACGGTAGCGACTGGAAGCTCTTGCAGAAAATCTGGGGGAGAGATATAGATCGTTCTCCACTGAATCGTTCCGACGACGAGCAATGGAATTATAAAATAGACAGCAATGACCCAATCAAACAGAAGTTTGAACAGCCCCCATTGCTTCTTCCGCCACTCTTTCATCCGTATTTGATATAAGTGACGTACGTTCATTTGTCCTTACGTCCTGTTTGATGCAATGTTTGAAAGCAATCAATTAAGCTGCCGTCGGGAAGGTTTGCGACGCGCTGCAATTCGTCCAGTGGTCCTTCGGCGAGCATTTTGTTCTGCCCTAACAGAATAAACGAGTCGCAATACTTTTCAGCAATATCGACGAGATGAGTGCACATTAACACACTCCGTCCATTTGCCACTTCCTCTGTCAGTAACTCAAGTAGCGCATTGTTCGCAAAAGGATCTAAGCCCATAAATGGCTCATCGACAATGAGCAGGTCGGGCTGTGGAAGCATCGCAAGAATGATCATTAGCTTTTGCTGCATTCCTTTAGAGAATTCATTCGGAAAACGATGAAGTGCTTCTTCCATCTCAAAACGGCGAATGAGCTCATCAATTGACGTGTCCCATGCGTTCAGTTCAAAGGATGCTGCACAGAGCTCTAAATGTTCCTTAAAGGTAAGCGTATCATAGACAATCGGTCGTTCAGGAATATACCCAATACGAAGCCCATCTCGTTGATGAAGGGAGCCATCTGACCCTTCATGAAGACCTAGCAATCGTTTAATGGTCGTCGATTTGCCCGAGCCGTTTGCCCCCAATAAGCCAATCCACTGTCCTTCTTCGATCGTAAACACAACATTCTCTAGAATGGGCGTCTTGGGAGAATAGTATATGGAACGAAAATCTGCTTGCAGTAGCATAGGGATGCTCCTTCTCATTTATCGAGTGTGAATACAAAGTCCTATGTTATCTCATATAAACGCTATGTTACACTGTTGTGGTAAATTATAGCTTCATTTCCTATACGTATAAATACTTCAATGGGTAAAAACACGTATTCCCTCATTATATCCGAAAACGCTTGATCATTCATAGGTATTTGATCTAAATTCATCCGAACGTTGGTTGGAAGGGAGTTATGAGCTTACGCTGCAAGCCCTCATTACTCCTCATTCTTGACCGTGTGGAAGGCTTAGCGGGTTTAATGAAGCACGATGATTGATCTGGAGCCTACGCACGATCCAACCCTTTCTTAACTTCAAAAGCTGTTTTCATTACGTGAACTTATTACTAGAAAAGGCAGGTGACTCGCATGAAGTCTTTTTCCACGACGTTTGCGATTCTTTCAGTGCTTACTTTTTTAAGCATTACAATGCTGTTGACGCTTTCGGATGGGGTCCTGTTTTGGATTGATCTCGGTATTCTTGCTGTATCGATCGTAAGCATGTGCTTGTTTTCAACGACAAAAAATTATTTATTCTTACTTGTTGTCAGCTTGACGGTAGGATTTAGCTTTACGTTCTATGCATTCCTAACGGACAGCAGCCCAGAGGAACAGGTACAATACATGCTTCAAAACGTTTGGGTAACGGTGTGCTTGATTCTGTTATGGCTACTGAGCAGCCACATACGAAGGGTCTTTGAAGAGAACAAGCTGCTCCAGAACAAAGTCATAGAGCTGCAAAAAGTCGATCAATTTACAGGCTTGCTGTCACCGCAAGAGTTTTCCAGCCAAGCCGCCATTCTCTACAAGGGTTCAGCAAGGAGAAATGAAGCGTGTTATTTGATGACCATTGTGTTGTTGCAACGGGTGTATACAGATCGTGCTCTAACAAATGTTATTTCAGACACTCTTTTGGATACGCTGCGTGCGGATTATGATTTGATAACTATGTCTGGTCCAACGACATTTCAAGTGTTTTTGCAAAACACGACAGATATGGGGTGTGAGAGAGTCGCACAGCGCATGCATGATGGGCTCCGTCCAAAAATCAATGCCGTTCAAATCCCTATTCAGACAACGTTTACAAAGGTGGATGATGCAGTGATCCTCTCCCTAAAAGAGATGTCGTTACGAAGGGACAAAGCGCAATGAAAATCATCTTGATTATCATCATGCTTTTTTTCTGGATCCTTCTCCTTTATTATTCTGCCCTAACAGTCGCCGGCATAGTGCAGCGGATGAAAAAGAAGAGAATCATTCGTTTAGACACGTATCCATCCGTTGCCGTCTTAATTCCTGCCCACAATGAAGGAGTTGTTATTCAACAGACATTAGAGGCGATGATGAAACTCGAATACCCTGGGGAATTGTATGTGTATGTGCTGGACGATGCATCATCTGATGAAACAGCTGAAATCATACAGTCTTTCAGCTCAATGTTTTCAAGAATTCAATATGTCCGTGTGCCTCCTGGGTCTCCAAAGGGCAAATCTAGAGTGTTGAATTACGGTTTATCGATTACGTCATCAGATTATTTTCTTGTGTACGACGCCGACAATCAGCCTGAGAAGGACGCAGCGATTCGACTCGTTGAAGCCGCAGAAACGACAAAAGGAGCTGTTGGGGCCGTTGGGTATGTGAAAACAATCAATGAAACGACCAACGTCTTGACGCGAATGATTGCGCTTGAGTTTCAAGTGTTTCAGTTGCTTATGCAAGTAGGACGCTGGGCATTCTTCAAAACGGGGTCACTTGCAGGGACAAATATGCTTTTGAAACGATCGGCCATAGAAGAGCTTGGCGGCTATGATCCGTATGCGCTCGCAGAGGATGCTGAGCTAACCATGCGAATTACAGCAGCAGGGAAAAGGCTTCCTGTTGTTCCAGAATCGCGTACTTGGGAGCAAGAACCTGAAAAAATGAAGATTTACATGCGTCAGCGAACCCGCTGGCTCACAGGAAATTTGTATTTACTCGAAAAAGCATTTCATGAGCGTTCGTACTGGAAAGGGCGCACGCTTGTGCATAGCCTTCAGCATGTGTTTACGTATTTTTTATTCGTCCTTTTGCTGTTGGCATCAGACATTTGGTTCGCTGTTGGATTGTCTGGTTTGGATTTGTTTTCTTCCAATTCGCCACTTTTGCTGCTGTGGTTTATGAGCTATCTTGTGTACACTGCGCAAATCATGAGCGCAATGGTCATAGACCGAACGGCAACGCCAGCAAATTTGCTTGTCGGTGTGATTATGTACTTCACTTATGCCCAATTGTTCATCGTCCTGTTGTTTAAAAGTGCATGGAGCTACTGCTGGAATCGGCTGCGAAAACGTACGATCCAATGGGATAAGACGCAGCGGTTTAAAGGGAAACAACAATGAGACGACAGGCGGTGATTGGTCTCGGACTCGTTGGTTTAACCGCACTCATTGTTCTAAGCTTGTGGGTTGCCAATACGCCAGAGACCTCTGTTATGGACACGGTGAAGACTCACTATCGCAATGCGGATGGTCTGCTTCGGACATATGGAAAAGCGGATCAGGAGGTTCTACTCTCAGAGAGCATTGGTCTGTATATGGAATACCTCGTGCTGAGTGGAGAAGAGCAAGCCTTTGCGGCTGAAGTGGACAGTTTGCGTGCGCATTTCCTTGTCAGGGTGAATGGGCAGACCTATATCCAATGGAACCTTCAAGAGGGCACGGCAACAGGAGCCCTCGTTGATGAGCTTCGTATCATTAAAAGCCTTGAGAAAGCTGCCACAGCATTTCAAAACGATACGTACGCTCAGCTGGCAAATGAATTGTATGCTGCAGTTAAGCAATCGTATACGAAGGATGGCTTACTTGTGGATTTTTACGACTGGTCCCTCGAACTGCCAGCAAGCACGCTGCATTTGAGCTACATGGATGCAGCATTTCTACAAAAGCTCGGCAGGTCGATGGAGGATTATACAACTTGGCTCCAACGAAGCGCGCAGGAGGCGGCTCCGTTTTTCGCTGAGGTCCTTCACAAAGGTGAGCAGGCAACGCTGGATGTGGCTGATGAAGACATCGTTCATATGGTCGATCAGCTTCTCATCGCAAAGCAGTATTTGCATATGCATCAAGCCCCTCCAAAAGCCTTTGATACGTGGTTCCGGACCACTTGGCAGGAGCATGGTCAGCTTTATGGTCGTTATGATCGGACCACAGGAGAGCCGGCTGTTTCGTACGAATCAAGCGCCGTATACGCCTTAGCGTTGCAGTATTTTTTACAACAACAAGACATGCAGCTAGCAGACCAACTGTATAAACGATTGATTGAGCAGCCACCGTTTACAGCAACATCGTTTGCTGATATTCATTTTTTTGACTACATCTATGCACACATCGCGAAGGAAGCATACGTTCAGCGAGCTGCAAAGGAATGACCACTTGTGAACAAGCAGGGCTTGGGATGAATTAACTTTGCAATTGCATGCTGGTGCTCGAAAAAGGAAGGTTCGTGCGCGAAAATCCGGTGTTGCTGCTCGAAAATGGAGTGTAAGTGCTCGAAAAATCGATAGTGTTGCTCGAATTCAATGCCGGTGCTCGAAAAAGGAAGGTTCGTGCGCGGAAATCCGGTGTTGCTGCTCGAAAATGGGGTGTGAGTGCTCGAAAAATCGATATTTGCGCTCGAATTCGATGTTGGTGCTCGAAAAAGGAAGGTTCGTGCGCGAAAATCCGGTGTTGCTGCTCGAAAATGGGGTGTAAGTGCTCGAAAAATCGATATTTGCGCTCGAATTCGATGTGGGTGCTCGAAGGTTGTGAAAAAGGACTGCCCCTAAAAGTCATAATGAGACTTTAATGGCAGTCCTTCTTTAAATGCTATGACTCAACAAAAAGGACAGACTGCCCCTAATTGTACTTTTCCATCATTTCATCTCCTTTTTCATTAATAGCATCTCTGAGAGAATCACCTTGTTCATCCAACGTGTTTTTGTAAGAATCGAAGAGGTTGTCAAAATAATCGTCAAGAATCTCTTCTCGTTCATTAATCATGGCTTGCACCTTTTCATCTATCTCACCTTTTAAGCGATTGCCTGTATCTAAAGCAAAATGTGCATCATTTAGGCGAACGTGCTCGTCAAGGATAATGCTGTCCACGTCAACTTTCATATCAAGTAAATTCCCTGATTTCTCAGACTCCTCATCGTACACATTGCTCCAGTTTTCATTTTCCCAATCGTACCAAGCACTCCAGAGTCGTTGACGCTCATCTTCCCAGAGTTGCAAAAAATCATCTGAATTATTGACGGTTTCAAATTCACCACCGCCTGCTTCAGCAACTGATTGGAGCTGATCTTTTGCTTCTCTGTCAATATCGAAACCAATGATGTTGATCACTGTTTTGGTTGAGTCGCTATGTGCGTTTTCGGCAGCCTTGATTGGATCGCCCCCGCATGTTTCAAGCCCGTCACTCACGACGTACAATATATTTTCAACATTTTCGCCTGTTTCTAATTGTTCAGCGGTATCTGAGATGGCTCTTGCTAGAGGTGTCCATCCCGTTGGTTTGAAACTGTCAAGGGCATCTTTAAAGGTGCCACGATTGTAGGGCTGTAGCTCATAGGCCACCTCAGTATTGCTACAGGATTCTCTGAAATCCGCTTTATCTACGCTTCCTTTACTTCCATACACACGAAGCATAACGTTGACATCCTGGGGCATATCAGCGAGGAATTGGTCAATAGACTCTTTAGCAAGCTGCATTTTTGTAGCGCCATCGACTTCTTGGTCCATGCTTTTGCTTGCATCGAGGAGAATGATCACATTTCGATTTGGGATGACAAGCTCGGACCCGTCGATTTGCATTCCCCCAGGGGTGTTACTTACTTCGGTCGTAATATTGGGGTTGAATGATTCGAAAAATGAATAATACTCCTCGTATCGATTGCCCTCACCAATCATGCTAAGAAGGTAGTTGTAAACTTCTCGAGCGCTTTTGTCTCGAAACGATTCTTGATCAAGCGCATCATACAAAAGCTCTTCGTCATAATTTTCGCCTGAAAGTGATCCAGGCTCAACTTCAGCGATATCAGGAATCGTGGTTGCTGGAGGCGTGTCAGTAAAGGCGGATTTCTTTTCAGCATCTGCCTCACTCTCAGCAACGGGTTCTGCTTCATTGCCAGCATCCGCGCGGACAGCTTTACCATTTATCTCTTCGTCATTAGTGTCAGCGTTGGCATCGCTAGAAGACCAAGGTAGCATTGAACAAGCACTCAACAAAGTAATGGTGAACATAAGAGAAATTATTCCAAATACTTTTCGCATTTTTTCCTCCTTTTAGTCCTTTTTTTAAGATTAAATGATGAAATTCACCCCTTTATTGTAAATTTTTATTGTCCAAGTATAGCGTCGCTGGAAACTTAATGTAAAGGAAAAACCTGTAACGAATGTGCTATGAAACAGACCGATACAAGGGCGTCAAGTTCTTAGAAAAAGACAATGATGCTATGATCTTCGGCAACCGAATGACAACGTCTAGCAGTTCGTATATAGTTGAGACAGGAACTGTTGAATAAAGGGATGGGTTGAATGGATAAACGTGATCTTCAAGGACCACAGCAGATGGCGCCGCAAGTAGGAGTGTTTTTTGCGATGATACATGAGAACTATCAAAGAATGTCATCATCGTTAGAGGGGGCTACTTTAGAAGAACTTGAGTATAAGGGGAGTGACAATGCACAGAACAGCATTGCCCAACTCGTTAGGCATTTGGCTTATATCGACCTTCGCTGGATCTACCGAATGAGAGGCGAATCGCTGCCAGCTTCTTCAGAGATTGCCTATGGACCGCTTTTGGTGAACAATGCCTTGCCTCCAGTTCAGGGGCAAACGCTTGATGTGTTGCTTGCCAAATACGATGCCGTCATGCAAATGCTGAAGGACACCTGTATTACGTTGACCGATCAGGAACTGCAAAGAGCCCTTCCTTTTGAACATAATGAGGCGACAATTCGGTGGGCACTTTGGCATATGGCGGACCACAATCGATATCATCAGGCACATATGAATTGTTTACGCGCGATGTATAAAGCGTAAAGGATAACGTACGAATTTAGGAGGTGGGGCGGTGGATCGCTATTATGATCGGATACCCATTGAAAATCGCCAGCATGGCAATCTCTCCTTCCCTGCCGCCCTGTACGAATGGAAATGGACATTAGAGGAGCGGTCAGTTGGCCTACACTGGCATAAGGAAGCTGAGTTTTTTTATGTAGAACAAGGGACGGCCAGGTTTCAGATAGGGAAGAACACCTTTTCTTTAAACGAGGGAGAGGCTGCCTTCGTCCATGGTGGGGAGGTGCATGCTGCTCATGAGGTAGGAGCGTCAGACTGCACCTTTTTTGCGTTTGTGTTTGATCTATCGCTTTTGCAAGGACTGCCCACGACCATCCATACCCAGTACATTGCCCCTTTGATTGCAGGGGAACGGACATTGCCAGCTCATATAACAAGCGACCTTCCGTACGGAAAAGCGGTTTTAAAGACACTAAGGAAGCTAAAAGCGGCTTTTGTTAATCAGGCTGACGGCTATGATCTGGAATGCACGGCGCATTTGATGTATGTGCTATCGCAAGTGGCAAAAGACGGAGGCTTTGTTCAGAGAGGGCATGCCAACGCTGAACAAGGCAAGCTTGAACAGTTAAAAGCAGTGATGCTGTTCATCGAGGAACAATTCGCTCGGCGCATTAAGCTATCTGAGCTTGCGGATATTGCGCATATGAGTGAAGCACATTTTTGCCGCTTTTTTAAGGCGATTGTGAAGCAAACGCCCATGCAATATGTCAATCATGTCCGTGTCCAGCATGCCGCCAATCTACTACGTACGACTGAGAGGAAGACACTTGCAGTCGCTATGGAATCTGGTTTTGAGAACCTCAGTTATTTCAATCGGAAATTTAAAGAAATGATGGGGGATTCGCCTGCAGAATACCGGCGTGGAAGCAGAACGAAACTTTAAAAGAAACCACGATCGCCCTTCGTCAAAAAGAGGGCCGATCGTGGTTTTTAAGCTTATAGTGTGATGCGAATAATGCCTGTTGCTTCGTTAGGCAATATACGGACGCCGTTCTCCGTATTTTCTACACGGCCGCCTTCAATGGAGGTGGTTTCATTGACAGTACGCAATAGCGCTGTCCAAGGCTTCGTGGCGCCATCCATTCTGAGCGTAAGTACCCCATCATTTTTCGTAAGGTGGAAGGTTCCTTCAAGTGTGTTTTCTGGAGCGTATACTTTCGCTTCAGTCACAGCGCCATCTTCGACCTCGAAAATGTGATAGGTAACGTTTTGAGCATAGTCATAATCCGGCTTCTCGGTATTTTCACCGATGGCTAAGACAGCATTCGGACGAACAAACAACGGGAGGCTGAAGTAATCATGTGTTTCGGACACCCAGCGACCGCCTTCGACAACCTCACCAGTCAGATAGTTGGTCCAACGCCCAGCTGGTAAATAGTAGTTTGCTACACTATTTTCGTTAAAGATCGGAGCGACAAGCAAATGCTCGCCAAGCATGTACTGCAAATCAACAGGGGCACAGTTCAAGTCCTCAGGAAACTCTAGCATCATCGCACGCATGGAAGGAAGACCATCGCTGGCAGCTTCGTGTGCTGTGCTGTATAAATACGGCATAAGCTGATGCTTCAGATGGGTGAAATGGCGCAACACATCGACGGCTTCATCACCGAACAACCACGGAACTCGGTAAGAGTTACTGCCATGCAGTCGGCTGTGCGAAGAGAGGAGACCAAATGCGACCCAGCGCTTGTAAATATCAGGTGGAGCGGTGCTTTCAAAGCCGCTAATGTCATGACTCCAGAAGCCAAAGCCTGACAAACCAAGAGAAAGACCTCCGCGAATTGATTCTGCCATAGACGGATAGTTTGCCGAGCAATCGCCGCCCCAATGAACAGGGAATTGCTGCCCTCCAGCTGTTGCAGAACGGGCAAACAAGACGGCTTCGTTTACACCCTTCGTTTCTTTGAGGACATCAAACACCGCTTTGTTGTAAAGCTGTGTATAGTAATTGTGCATTTTGACTGGGTCTGAGCCATCCGCATACACAACGTCTGTTGGGATGCGTTCTCCAAAGTCTGTCTTAAAGGCGTCTACACCCATATCCACAAGTGCTTTTAGCTTATCTTGGTACCATGCGACTGCATCAGGATTCGTGAAATCGACGAGTCCCATGCCCGCTTGCCACATGTCCCATTGCCAAACGTCGCCATTTTCACGCTTCAGCAAGTAGCCATTTTCCGCACCCTCCGCAAATAAAGGTGATTTTTGTGCGATATATGGATTGATCCAGACGCAAATGCGCAAGCCTTTGTCCTTCAGTCGAGTAAGCATCCCTTTTGGATCAGGGAAAACGTCTTTGTCCCACTCGAAATCACACCACTGATATTCTTTCATCCAGAAGCAATCAAAGTGAAAAACGCTAAGAGGAAGGTCACGCTCTGCCATGCCGTCAATGAAGCTTGTTACGGTTTCTTCATCATAGTCAGTTGTAAATGACGTCGACAACCAAAGACCGAACGACCATGCTGGAGGAAGGGCTGGTGTTCCCGTTAGCGCTGTGTAGTTCGATAACGCTGCTTTAGGTGATCCACCGGCAATAATAAAGTAATCAAGCGACTCCCCTTCGACACTAAATTGACTTTTTGAGACGGTTTCAGAAGCCAATTCATAGGACACGTTTTCGGGATGATTGACGAACACGCCATAGCCCTGATTTGACAAATAGAAAGGGATGTTCTTGTATGCTTGTTCACTACTTGTTCCGCCATCCTCATTCCAAATATCAACGCTTTGCCCGTTTTTCACAAACGGTGTGAAACGCTCGCCAAGCCCGTAAAGTGATTCTTGGACGCCAATATCAAGCTGTTCACGCATATAGGTTTTGCCTTCAGGACCTTGAATGTGAGCAAGCCCTTTATGCCCTGTTCCTGTTAGGCGGTTTTCACCATCAAAAAAGGAAACATCCCATGCGCTCCCTTTTTGAATACGGACACTGGCATTGCCGCTTTTCAAGGAAAGATAGTTTTCATTGTCTTCGATAATAGGAGAGACCTCTTGTGTCGAAAGCTCGAAATGAGGTCCAATGTCCTTTTTGCCAGCATGTCGGCTTGCTTGTACACGAATGACATCAGGCATCGGTGAGCTGAACCGAAGGGTTAACAGTGTCGCATTTAACGTTTGTCCTTTTGATTGCACCCGAGTCGTTGCTACATAAACTCTAATACTTTGATCGTCTAATTGCACATCACGAATCTCCATCGGATGCTGCATCGAGAACCCTTCACGGATTCCCCAATAACCGTCAGTAAATTTCATGCCGATCCACCTCTTTACTTGTGATATGATCATTGTAAGATATGAAAGCGTTTTTATCTGTGTTTTTTTTGCTTGATTTGAACACAATTTTGCTCTTTGAAAGGTTCATCGTCCGTCGTGTCGTAGCATCCTGTGAAGTCAGAATAATGGATTTGATCAAAAAATATGAAGTGAGGTGAAGCTGCTCCGTCGTTCTGAGATCTATAAAGGATGACCAAGCAGCAAGAAGTATGCTGAGATTGTTTGAGACAAATGATGTTCGACAGGTAAAAGAGCTTGGTGGAAACTGGTCATTCACAAAGTTGACTACTATGGATGAAACGCCAAACGAGTGGCCTTATTTGCTTCCAGTGCCTGGATGCTGGGAAATCCATCCAGAGTTACATAATTATCGTGGTATCGGAGCGTTTCGCAAAGAATTTCACTTAAGTGAACGTACGAATGTCCGACTTGTATTTAAAGGTGTGAGCCATACAGCACACGTGTTTGTCGATGGCAAGAAAGTTGGACAACATTACAATGCGTATACCGCCTTTTCAGCAGTGGTCCCAAACCTCGAGTCAGGCACTCATGAACTGACCGTACTTGTGGACAACTCATTTAATGAAGCCTCCGCATTGCACGTGCCAAACGATTATTATACTTACGGCGGTCTTATCCGACCGGTTGCCGTTGAAGAGGTTGCAGACCAGTTTATTGAACGTATGAACTGCACGCCTGTATTTGCGCAGGGGCAGTGGGCATTAGAAGTATCTGTGACGGTTCAAAACATTCAAGAGGAAATCTCAGGAAAAATAGAGCTGAATCTCCAACAACATCAGGCGATTATTGACGGCGCAGAATTCAGTAGGCACGGGGAGACGACACTTATGACAACACTTCACGTCCCCGATGCACAGCCTTGGGCACCAGAGCAGCCGCACTTGTATAAAGTAAGTGCTCGTCTGTTTATCGGGGGTGAAGACACTCCAGTGGATGATCTGATTGAGCGTGTTGGCTTCCGTACCGTCGCGACGCACGGCGAGCAAATACTCCTGAATGGCGAACCGTTGACAATCAAAGGATTCAATCGTCACGAGGATCATCCTATGTCAGGAGCCGCATTGCCACCGGATTTACAGGCTTATGATGTCATGTTAATGAAGGAAGCTGGGGCAAACAGTGTACGTACGAGCCACTATCCAAATGATGAGCGCTTTCTGGATCTCTGTGATGAACACGGTCTCGTCGTCTGGGAGGAAAATCATGCTCGGGGGCTAAGCCTGGAGCAAATGCAACATCCCGAATTTGAAAAACAATGCGAGCAGGTCAATGCCGAAATGGTTTTGCAGCATGGCAATCACCCAAGCATCATTATGTGGGGGATATTGAACGAATGCGCAAGCAACACCGAAGAAGGCAAAGCCATGTACAAAAAACAGTTTGAGCAGCTAAGGGCATTGGATAGCTCTAGACCTCTGACGTTTGCGTCGCATCATCGCCAGCACGAGATTTGCTTCGACCTTGCTGACATCGTATCGTTTAATCTTTATCCACAATGGTATACCGATGAAGACCCAGGAGAATTGGCAGAAGAGGCGAAGAAATGGGCTGAAGCGAGCGGAGGAAAAGACAAACCAATCATAATGAGCGAATTTGGCGGAGACGGCTTTTACGGACATCGTTCGCCAACGAATGTGAAAGGCACAGAAGACCGACAAGCAGAGATCATTCGGCGGAACATTGAAGCGTACAAAAGCAAGCCCTTTATCTCGGGCATGTACATTTGGCAATTTTGTGATTGTCGCGTGACCGACGAAGAATGGGCATTGCGACGGTCAATCACCCAAAACTCCAAAGGCATCGTGGATGGGTATCGTCGACCAAAGCTTGCCTATGCAACGGTGAAGGAACTGTATTCTTCTTAAAGACGGAAAGCGTGCTGAGGCACGCTTTATTTTTGTATGTGCGAGAATTTCGTAGGGCAAAAATTTCTTTTCAGTGGGTTTTGCGAATGAACGTGCACGAAAAGACATTCAAATATCCTCAAAATCGTATGTCGTACTCGGAAAGCTGAATGTTCAATAAAAAGGTTGTCATTTTCTAGATGCTAGAGTAAACTATGTGAAAAGTAAGCGCTTACCTTTATAGTAGATTAAAATCAAGAAGGGGAAGAGGGAGAATAATGACAGACGATACGCTGATCGTGTTTATTGATTGTGGAGATACAATTATTGACGAATCTACAGAGGTACGAGACGACAGAGGCATTGTGCAGAAAGCAGACGTTATTCCAGGCGCAGATAAAGCGATAAAGGCCATAAAAGAAGCAGGATATCCAATAGTGATGGTCGCTGATGGCGAGGCGTTGTCATTTTTCAACATGATGCACGACCATGGGCTATATGATTGCTTTGATGCGATGATTTACTCGGAAAATGTGAAAGCAAGAAAACCAGATCCAAGAATGTTTAAGGCCGCTTGGGGCGCGGTGAATGCGTCACCAGAGGATGCTTGGAGGACGGTAATGATAGGCAACAATCTCGCACGTGACGTAAAGGGCGCCAATGCCTTAGGAATTCATAGCATTTTCCTAGATTGGTCTCCTCGTTATCCGAAGGTTGCTGCAGATGCGTCTGAACAGCCGAACTCCACGATTCATACACCGTCAGAGCTGTTACCTCTATTAAATCAATTGCAGCAGCAATTGCTAGCGAGCAGTCGCTAGATGTCATTGGTTTCCCTTCGCACGTTACGTTATAATGAGGGCTGGAGGGAATGGACATGAAAAAACTAGTACTTGCTGAAAAGCCGAGCGTAGCGAAGGAACTGGCTCGCGTGCTTGGCTGTAAACAATCACATAAACAATACATTGAAGGACCGCAATATGTCGTTACATGGGCATTCGGTCATTTGGTTGAACTTAAAACCCCTGAGGATTATGACAAACGCTATCAAACGTGGCGATTAGAAGACTTGCCAATTATGCCAAAGGAAATGAAGAAAAAGATTATTCCGGGAACGAAGGGGCAGTTCTACGCAATCAAAAAATTGGCTGAGCGGAAAGACTTAAACGAGCTTATTATCGCAACGGATGCAGGTCGCGAAGGGGAGCTTGTCGCGCGGTGGATTATGGAACAGGTTCATTGGAAGAAACCGTTTAAACGCTTATGGATTTCTTCGCAAACGGACAGTGCGATTAAACAAGGATTCAAACAGCTAAAGGATGGTCGGGAATTTGACCGTTTGTATCAATCGGCTGTATGTCGTTCAGAAGCGGACTGGTTAATTGGGCTCAACATTTCACGTGCGTTAACGACAAAATACGAAGAACCTTTGTCTGCTGGACGTGTGCAGACGCCAACGCTTGCTGCGGTGCATGAGCGGGATATGGCCATCCAGCAATTCACTCCGCGTGACTACTGGACGGTTCAAGCGACCGTTGGTTCTGCAGAAGCGCAGTGGGCGGGTGACAAAGGGCCGCGATTGTTTGATAAAGCAAAGGCAGAAGCGATTCAAAATGAACTCACTGATGGGAAAGCGAAAGTCGTTGCTGTCGACAAAAAGACGAAAACCGAGCAGCCGCCGTTGCCTTATGACTTGACTGAGCTTCAGAGAGACGCCAACCAACGCTTTAACTATTCAGCGAAGAAAACGCTCAACGTGCTCCAAGGTTTGTATGAACGACATAAGGTCGTTACGTATCCGAGAACGGATTCAAAATACCTTTCATCAGATTTAGTGCCTACACTTGCAGGCAAGCTCAAGCAGCTGGAGGGACATTACAAAGATGAGGTGCGGCCAGTTGTCAAACAAGCCAACATAGCGAAGCATGCCGTCAATAATGCGAAGGTGTCTGATCACCACGCCATCATTGTCACAGAAGAGCGAGCCAATTTGTCAGCGTTTCAACAGGATGAACGCAACATTTACGACTTAATTGCACGTCGGTTTATTGCGCTTTTCCACGCCCCAGCAACAACAGCCACCGTCCAGGCGACGCTTTCTGTTGGCAACCACACGTTAAAAGCAGCGGGTCGAAAAGAAATGAATG
Source organism: Aureibacillus halotolerans (assembly GCF_004363045.1). Classification (NCBI taxonomy): domain Bacteria; kingdom Bacillati; phylum Bacillota; class Bacilli; order Caryophanales; family Bacillaceae; genus Aureibacillus; species Aureibacillus halotolerans. Next base: position 62,508 of record NZ_SNYJ01000018.1, on the reverse strand, counting down.
CAGGCTTTAAGACCGTGTTACGTAGACAGGATGCAAATGAGGAAGAGAACCCGGGTCTTGCGAAGTTGACGAAAGGGGAAACCGTCACTATTAGCCAAGTGCGTATGAAATCTGGCAAGACAGAGGCACCGAAAAAATTAAACGAAGCGGATCTGCTCGCTTCAATGGATAAATTCGGGCTCGGTACCCCGGCGACGAGAGCCGACATTATTGAAAAGCTGTTAAAAAGTGATTCAATGGAGCTTATTAATCATCGCCTTAGTGTGACGAAAAAAGGGAAGCAGCTTCTTGAACTCGTGGATGATGAGCTTACTTCACCAGAGCTTACGGCGAAATGGGAAAAAGAGCTCGAAGCGATTGCAAAGGGAAATGGCAATGCCAAGGCCTTTATCGCCAATATTCGTGAGAAGACGACGACGTTAGTGAGCAATGTTCGCCAGAGTGAGAAAACGTATACGGCGCATAACCTGACGGGCTCAAAATGTCCGGAATGTGACTCGTTTCTTAAAGAACGGAATGGGCGAAACGGGAAGGTGCTTGTTTGCTCTAGCCGGGAATGTTCGTATCGTCGACAGAAAGACCCTGTTTTGTCCAACCGTCGCTGTCCACAATGTAAAAAGAAAATGGAAATGCATGATGGAAAAGCGGGTCTGTATTTTCAGTGCAAGCGATGCAATGTGGTGGAAAAGGCAGACGACAAAAAATCGAAGGTGAACAAGCGTGAGGAGAAAAAGCTCCTGAATCAATACAAAAAAGAGGAGCCAATTGGAAACAGTCTCGCAGATGCGCTTAAGCAGGCGATGAAAGATAAAGATTGACGTTTGTGAACATACCGATGCCCGGGACATAAGAATGTTATGTTCTGGGCATCATTTTTTAGCTGCTCATTCTAGACAACCGTCGATGCTCTAATGTGCAAGGTGACATCCATGACGTCTTGTCGTCGTGAACTTGCTGCCTTGTCTTCAACTTGTTCAAGGGTGTACTTTGCGGCTTGTTGCCCCATTGCATAAGCAGGTTGAGCAACGGTTGTGAAAAATGGCTGAACGTAAGTGGGCAGTTGGAATTCATCGAAGCAAGCGACTGCCATGTCCTCTGGAACGGAAAGCCCGTGCTTATGTAAATCCTGCATGAGAATATCAGCGATAAAATTGTTGGCTGCTATGATAGCCGTTGGTCTCGTATTTTCCGGTAAAGATAAAAAGGAGGGCTGTCGTGCACTTTTCCCGGGTTGAAAGTGACTTTCACTGATATATTGTGGGTTAAGAGCAATTCCGTGGGACGCCAAAGAAGCTTCATAGCTATTGAAGCGAAGACGTGCTGTCGAAATATGCATCGGTGCATTAATAAACCCGATGCGTTCGTGTCCTTGCTGTACTAAATGATCTATGAGGAGCTGTAAGCCCTTTTCACTATCGCCCACAACGGATTCACAATCAATGCCATCAATGCGACGATCAAGCAAAGTGAATGGAATGTTTGCTTGCTGTAAAGAGTGGAGGCTCTCAGTAGAATAATCTCCAGTTGGAACGATGACAGCACCGTCCACTCGCTTTGAAATAAGCGCCTTTATATAGGCAGCTTCTTTTTTTATGTCTTCGTCTGTATTGCAAAGCATAAGCTGGTAGCCTGATGCATGTGCCATATCCTCTGCCCCGCGTGCAATCTGCGTGAAAAAGGGATTCATAATGTCTGTGACCAGCAAGGCCAGCATTTTCATATGCTTTGACTGCAGGCTTCGGGCAATGTCGTTTGGTACATAGTGCAGCTTGGCGATGGCAGCTTCTACCTTTTGCTGCGTTGAAATACTGACGTTGCCTTTATTATTGATGACACGAGAGACTGTCATCGGTGACACTTGTGCTATTTTTGCAATATCGTATATCGTGGCCATAGTCTTTGCTCCTCAAAGCTTCTTGATTTTAGTATACATTTTAATTGAAAAGATGAAAAACAACCCAAGGAAAAGATTGACGACTAAACTGGGGAAATGCTAAGGTAATGTTACCGATAACATATCAGAAAATAATGTCTTTTGTAAAGGTGATCAAGAGGAGGACTTCACAGTGATCATTGACAGTCATCAGCATTTTTGGGCGTTGTCTCGTGATGGCTTTGCTTGGCCAACGAGCGATCTCCCTGTTTTATTTAGAAATTACCTTCCAGAGGATTATGAACCATTTTTAGTTGACCACGGCATAGAAGGGACTGTGCTTATTCAATCAGCACCTAATGTTGAAGAAACACGCTACCTTTTCACCCTCGCAGATAAATATGCGTGGATCAAAGGGGTCGTTGGTTGGCTTGACTTTACGGCGGAGGACTTCTCAGACCAGCTCGATGAACTCGCGCGTCACCCTAAACTAATTGGCTTTAGACCAATGCTGCAAAGCCTGCCAGATGAGTGGGTGCTTCAGGATCGGGTGCTACAAAATCTCGGAACCGTTCAAACACAAGATCTGACGATTGATCTTCTCATTACGCATAACCAGTTGCCAGCGGTGCTTCAGATGATGAAGGTGCATCCAACACTTCATGCTGTGTTAGATCACTTTGGCAAGCCTGACATCAAAGGCCATCAGTACGATCCTTGGATGGATCAAATGAAAGCGCTGTCCGAATATCCCAATGTACATGTGAAGCTTTCAGGCTTAGTCACAGAAGCCGACCATCATTCATGGAAGCCGGATGACGTTCAGCGGTACATTGAGCACGTCCATGCTTGTTTTGGAAGTGAGCGCATGATGTTCGGTAGTGACTGGCCGGTGTGCCGACTTGCTGCATCCTACGAGCAAGTTTTAACGCTTGCAACAAATGGTCTAAAAAAGCTGGAACTCACCAAAGAAGAACGACAGGCTATTTTTCATGACAACGCCTGTCGCTTTTACAAACTCTAAAGAAGGAGCTGAACCAATGGCGACGTATGAGTACAACGATTCGCTCGTATTTATTGTCATGGATGTGACAGACAATGTGGCGACATCCCTCCGACGAGTCTCGAAAGGGGAAAAGGTCGTCGTGCAAAGGGGAACGGAGACCCTTGAGCTCATCGTTCAAATGGATATTCCGTCTGGTCATAAAATCGCACTACAGCCTATTGCTCAAGGAGCGAATGTATTGAAATATGGCGAAGCGATTGGAGCCGCAACGACAAGCATCGCCTTAGGAGAACATGTGCATGTTCATAATATCGAAGGCATTCGCGGACGTGGGGATAAATCGAAAGAGGAGGAGGTGTCGCAATGAGAACGATTCAAGGGTATCGTCGTCCGAACGGTCAGCTTGGGATTCGCAATCATTTGCTGATTATCCCAACGGTTGTGTGCGCAAATCAGGTGGCAAATCGCATCCAGCAGCAAGTGACTGGAGCTATATCGATTCCCCATCAGCACGGCTGTAGTCAAGTTGGCGATGACATTAAACGTACGCATCGGATGCTTGTTGGTATGGGGCAGAATCCGAATGTTGGCGCGGTATTAATCGTCAGTCTTGGCTGTGAGGGAATTGACGCACGCCAAGTGAAAAAAGAGATTGAATCGACAGGGAAACTAGCTGAGTGGATTGATATTCAGGATGTTGGAGGCTCTATAAAAACGATCCAGGCAGGCGTTGAGGCTGCGCAGAAGCTCCAAATCATGCTGCAACAGCAAACGCTTGTGGAGGCAGATGCTTCCGAACTGATTATCGGTGTGAAATGTGGCGGTTCAGATGCAACTTCGGGCCTTTGCAGCAACCCAGCTCTTGGCAAAGCCGCTGACCTCATTGTGTCTCACCAAGGCACGATTGTGATGGGAGAAACGACTGAAATTATTGGCGCAGAGCACCTTGTCGCTGAGAAAGCGATCAATGAAGACGTGAAGCAGCAGCTCTACGACGCAGTCCATCGTTTTGAAGCAGAAATTGATCGCATGGGCGTTGATATGCGTGGTGGCAACCCGAGCCCAGGGAATATTGAAGGCGGGTTATCGACGATTGAGGAGAAGTCATTGGGCTGCATTTCCAAAGCGGGTGCATCTATGCTTCAAGGCGTTACACAGTATGCGGAGCCAATACCAGGCAAGGGCTATTACTTTATGGATTCTCCTGGAAACGACATTGAATGTGTGTCAGGCATGGCTGCGGCAGGCGTTCATATCGTCTGCTTCACGACGGGTCGTGGCACACCAACAGGAAATGCCGTATTGCCAGTTATCAAGATTACTGGCAATGGTGAGACAGCGAAGAAGATGGAAGACAATATTGATGTCGATTCAAGTCCAGTGCTCGTAGGAAAGCAAACACTTGAAGAAGCGGGGCGGACGATTTTTGAGGAAATTCTCGCGGTGGCGTCTGGCAAAGAAACGAAAGCAGAAATTCTTGGTCATGCGGAATTTAGCATTAATCGTATCGGAATCAGCTTATAGAATGGAGTGAATCATATGCAACGATTAAAGGACAATATCGCGCTTGTGACGGGGGGCAGTCGCGGCATTGGAGCAGCGATTGCCAAACGGTTAGGAGAGGAAGGCGCACATGTAGCGATTAATTTTCCTTTTGAAGGTCAAAAGGATGAAGCTGAACAGTTGGCTAAGGATATCCAGGGCGAATATGGTGTTCAAGCGATTGCAGTGCAAGCCGATGTGAGTCAAAAAGCACAGGTGGATCAAATGTTCGCTGACATCGAACGGGCACTAGGGAATGTCAGCATCCTCGTCAACAATGCCGGCATTGCCCCATTTGAATCGTTTTTGAACCTAAGTGAGGAACTGTGGGATAAAACATTTGATACAAATGTAAAATCGGTGTTTTTGACTTCCCAACGCGCCGCGAAAGCGATGATTGATGGACGTCGTGGCAAGATCGTCAACATTGCGTCCACAGCCAGTCTTGTTGTAACCAGTCCCGTCATTCCGCATTATATTGCCTCAAAAGCGGCTGTTCACCAGCTGACAAAGGCCCTCGCCATAGAGCTTGGGAAGTACCAAATCAATGTTAATGCAGTTGGACCAAGCACGACAGAGACGGATATGTGTACGGATTACTTAGCGGATGACCGTATTTATCAACAAGAGGTTGAAGCGAATCCAATGAAACGCCTTGGAACGACAAAGCAAATCGCGGATGCTGTTGTTTTCTTAGCTTCTGAGGAAGCGATGCAAGTCAATGGTCATCTGTTAATGGTGGACGGGGGACTAACCGTAAAAGCTGCACAACCAGAAGATCATCTAGATCATTAAGGAAAGGGGGAGAGCGTCATGCGATTGCAGAAGAAAACGGTCCTCATTACCGGAGCAGGTTCTGGGATTGGACGCAGTACAGCTCATTTGTTTGCTCAAGAGGGAGCTCTTGTGATTGTGAATGACATTATGGAAGCCAACGGACAGGAAACGGTGAATCAGATTCAGGCAGATGGTGGTCAGGCGGTCTTTATGAAGGCGGATGTCACGTCTCCAGGTGACATGAAAGCCATGGCAGCAAAAGCTGTTGAACGCTTCGGCGCAATTGACGTATTATTTAACAATGCCGGCATCAGCAATGTTGGTCAATTACATGAAGTGGACCCCGACGTTTGGGACAAAGTAATGAACGTCAATGTCAAAGGCGTCTATTTGACGTCCAAATATGTGCTGCCCTATATGATGGAGCGAAAGCAAGGAACGATTATCAACATGTCCTCTTGTGCAGCAGAAATGGGACTTCAGGCACGTGCTCTGTACTCAGCGACAAAAGGCGCCATTCTTGCATTAACTAAAGCGATGCAAGTCGATTATGCACCATACAATATCCGGGTAAATGCACTTCTCCCAGGCACTATTTTCACACCGTTCGTAGAAAACTATTTGAAAACGTCCTATGACAATCCTGATGAAGCCATTGCCAATATTAAAAAGCGTCAGCTAAGTGGCGACCTTGGAAAACCTGAAGATGTGGCGAAAGCGGCCCTGTTTTTGGCATCAGACGAATCCAGCTTTATGATGGGATCGCCACTTTATATTGACGGCGGTGTCGTGTTCGGAAAAAATGCATAAAACGTCCACTGGGCGAAAAAGAGGAGAGAAAAAGATATGAAGCTATTTACATACGACCACCAAGAGAAGCTGAAGCTTGGCGTGCAAACAGAGAAGGGATTTTTAGCGATTGCAGACACGCAACAAAAAGGATCATTGCCTGAAGTGCCAACAGACATTATGGAAGTGATTAATGGCGGCACTAAAGCCCTCGAGCAGCTAGGTGACTTCATACAACAGGCAGAGCAAAACAATGCGACTGTTTATTTAGATGAGGATGCCATTGCATGGGGACCCTGTGTCACCCAACCTCAAAAGATCATTTGTGTGGGCTTGAACTACCGCCGCCATGCAGATGAAACGAATGCACCTTACCCGGAAACGCCAATTCTATTTAATAAATTCAACAATACGTTGGCAGGGCACAAGGAAGAGATTCCTGTGCCTGAAGTGACAGACAAGCTTGATTATGAAGTAGAGCTTGGTGTTGTCATTGGACAAAAAACAAAAAATAGCTCTGAAGAGGACGCATTGTCGAAGGTGTTTGGCTATTTTACAGCAAATGACCTGTCTGCGCGTGATCTGCAAATGCGAACACCGCAATGGTTGCTCGGCAAAACCTGTGACAAATTCAGCCCGATTGGACCTGTCGTTGTCACGGCCGATGAAATAAAGGATCCTCAAAACCTGACATTAAAAACAGTCGTCAATGGCGAGGTCCGCCAAAATTCGAACACATCGGATATGATTTTTACAATCAAAGAAATTGTCAGCTACATTTCAAAGCATATGACGCTTGAGCCTGGGGATTTAATTCTCACGGGAACACCTGAGGGAGTTGTGCTTGGCGCACCAGAAGCAGAGCAGGTGTACTTGCAGCCAGGAGATACAGTGGATATTGAAATCGAGCATGTGGGCAGCCTGTCCAATACCTTTATCAAAGAGCGAGCGTAGGCCATGTTAAGAGGAATACCCGCTATTTTGTCACCGGAGCTCATCAAATGTTTAATGGAAATGGGACATGGCGACGAGATTGTGCTCGCTGATCGTAATTTTCCGGCAAAAACCCATGCAAAAAGGCTTGTTCGCAGTGACGGCCACGGCATCATTCATCTCCTGAAAGCGATCTTGCCCTTTTTTCCACTGGATACGTATGCCAACAAAACGTCCGTCGCTGTGATGGATGTCGTGGGAAACGATCCGACGCCAGAGATTTGGGACGCCTATCAACAACTGACCTCCCCATTCAGTCTGCAAAAAGTGGAGCGCTTCGCTTTTTACGAGCGTGCCAAACAGTCCTACGGAATTGTTGCGACAGGAGAAGCCGCTCCTTATGGAAACATTATTTTGAAAAAAGGCGTCATTGTTGATGAGCTTTAATGCCAAAAAGCGCGATCTGTCTTTAGGGACAGGCTGCGCTTTTTAGTTGGTGTGTGGATGCAAAAAAACGATGAAAAGACGTTATGATGAGAGCGCTCTGAAAACTATCAATTTTTCTAATCAGATAATTTCATAACCAAAGAGTCGGGTGAAGTCAAAATGTACATCTATGTAAAGCCTTCACGTTATATACTAGTGGAACATGACATATGTCTGATCTCTTAGACAAGTGCCCTGGCACTCTATGAAACTTCTGTTTTCCAAAGGCGCTCAAAGTGAGTTATAATGTCAAAAGAAAGAAAAATCAGTGAAAGTTAGGGGATTGACTATGCACCAGACGAGTACAGAACAGTATTTCGGCGTCGATGCCGTACGAGCAAAAAGTGATGCGCTTACAATTACGGTTGTTCCGAAGTGGGGAAGCAATTTAATCTCTATTAGACATAATGCAACGGACTACCCGATTCTGCGTGAACCTGAGTCACTGCAACAATACGAGGAAAGGCCGATGCTTTATGGAACGCCAGTGTTGTTTCCACCAAATCGCTTAGCGGATGGGAAGCTCCATTTTCGTGATCGTACGTATGACTTTGACTTAACGGAGCCTGACAGGAACAATCATATTCATGGACTTGTACACAATCAACCGTTCCGTCTTGTGTCTCATAAAGCGGATGATCATGGCGCTGAAATTATCACCGAGTATAGATCGGCAGAAGACGGCTACGCTATGCGTCAGTTTCCTCATGATTTTCGACTGCGTTTAATTTATCGACTACAAAACGCGGCACTTACAGTCACAGCTGAGGTTGAGAATCTTGGGGCCGAAGCCTTTCCATGGGGACTTGGCTATCATACGACCTTTACGCATGAAACCGGAGAAGATTCCTTTAAGCTTACCGTTGATAAAAAATGGGAGCTTGATGCGACACGGTTGTTGCCAACAGAAAAATGGGAGGACTTCGATGCGGCGAAATGGCAAGAGGGATTTTCGCTAAAGAACGTCGCCCTTGATGATGCGTTTTACAATGGACAAGCGAAAGAGCGCAACCAAATGGTTCTTGATAGCAAAAAGGCGCCTGTTCAAATTACATATGGTGCCGATGAAAACTTTTTGCATTGGGTCATATACACAGGAACTGGTGATCTTGGGTTTGTGTGTCCAGAACCATACACATGGATCACAAACGCACCAAACTTGAAGATAGGTGAGGGAGTCACTGGTGTGCAGGTACTCCAGCCCTCAGAGAAGAAAGCCGTTTCAACAACGATTCAAATTGCAGATAAATAAGCCTTTATGGAGTGAAAACGGTTATGCGACGAAAAAGATTGCATCTCATTATTGCATGTCTGACCATTTTTATCTTAGCCTCATGTGTGTCTGAGGATACGAGCTCTGAGGTTGTTGTCCAAATTCACGAGATGATGCCAACTGAAGCGACAGAACAGGTTCAGTCCTTCTTAGAAGAAAGTGCTGCCGCAGAGGGAGCAGAAGACACGAACATTGAAGTGCAGGTTTTCCCTTTTAATGCACAAAAAATCACTGTTGAGATTGGCGCCAACCGTGTCGTTGACGTGATCATTGCAAATGAAGACTATTTGTCGAACTTACTCAATCAAGGCGGTCTTGTTAGTCTTGATGATTTGTATGAAGGGGAAGAGCCACCGGAGGGGTGGGCGCCTTACGTGCGCGAGGATCCTGAAACAAACGAATCGCATTTGTTTGGCGTTCCCTTAACAAAAGACTCTGCCGTGTTTAAGGAGCTCGGACTGACACCTGGGAATCCACTCTTAGCCATCATCCCACAGTTCACTAACCATCCTGAAGATGCGAAAATGCTCCTGAAAGCTATGGCAGAGCCAGTAGAGTAATACTATATAAAAATGAAACAGAGAATTTGAGGGGAGGATGCCGTTGTCAATAAGAGGAGCAACGGCGTGACAGATGCCATTAATCGATATGCCATTAGAGGCCTTATATCAATATCAAGGACGTAATCCAAAACCGGGGGATTTTGACGAGTATTGGGAGCAGGCACTTAAAGAGCTTGATGGTACAGCATCAGATGTTGAGTTGGTGCCAAGTGAGTTTAATGTCCCAAATGCAGAATGCTTTGACCTTTACTTTACAGGTGTTAAAGGGGCAAGAATTCATGCGAAATATGTTCGCCCTACAAATGTCAAAGGCACTCATCCCGCGGTGGTGAAATTTCACGGGTATACGGGAAATGCTGGAGATTGGACAACCCTGTTGAGTCTTGCATCGATTGGCTATTCTGCCTTTGCCTTAGATTGTCGCGGGCAAGGGGGCTCATCAGAGGACGTTGGCGGCGTAAAAGGAACGACCTTTCACGGGCATATTATTCGAGGGCTTGATGGTTCGCCAGAGGATCTTCTCTTCCGGCAAATTTACTTAGACACTGTTCAATTAACACGGATTGCCATGCAAATGGAGGAAGTCGACGAAACCCGCGTTGGAGTCCAAGGAGGATCACAAGGAGGCGGGTTGGCATTAGCTTGTGCGTCACTTGAGCCTCGGGTGAAAAAAGTGGTTTCAGTCTACCCGTTCTTAAGCGATTACTTACGTGTTTGGGAAATGGACCTTGCGAAAAACGCCTATGAGGAAATTCGCTCTTACTTTCGACGACATGACCCACAGCATGCAACTAGAGACAAGACGTTTACTACATTGGGCTATATTGATGTACAGCATCTGGCTAGCCGTATCAAAGGGGATGTCCTCATGGCAGTAGGGATGATGGATGCTGTCTGCCCGCCGTCCACTCAATTTGCTACCTATAACAAAATCAAAGCGACAAAATCATTGGAAATTTATCCGGATTTCGCGCATGAGAGTCTGCCTGGTATTGATGACAAAGCGCTCCAATTTTTAGCACAGCTTTAATAGAGGATTAAATCATGCTAGTGCCCTCTCAGGTAACGTAAATCTTATTTTATTCAGGATGAGCTATGGTTCTTGTTTTCGCACAAGTTAACTGCTGGAAAACATTTTCTATAGGCAAACTGCTATACGTTCGCTTTCACTCTAAAGGGTACCAGTGCAACATCGACTCGAAAAGACCTCTTCGTGTTTTCTTTTCACCCTACAGGTACAAGGGCAACATCGACTCGAAAAGACCTCGTCGTGTTTTCTTTTCACCCTACGGGCACAAGTGCAACATCGACTCGAAAAGACCTCGTCGTGTTTTCTTTTCACCCTACGGGCACAAGTG
>NZ_SNYJ01000018.1:0-51811 GCF_004363045.1 Aureibacillus halotolerans | reverse complement strand
GTGCAACATCGATTCGAAAGGACCTCATCGTGTTTTCTTTTCACCCTACGGGCACAAGTGCAACATCGATTCGAAAGGACCTCATCGTGTTTTCTTTTCACCCTACGGGCACAAGTGCAACATCGATTCGAAAGGACCTCATCGTGTTTTCTTTGCCGCAGGAGTCTCACTAGTAGCCGTTTTTGGTTTATTATACAGAACGAATGAAATGAGAAAGATCTTTTTTGGGTTCATTTTCAACAGTTACCAAAGGACATTCGTGTAAAAGGCACCAGGCGATCTACCTTGAAACATTGCACTTACTTGCCTTATTTGGTTGCAACACGGCTTTTTACCCTCTATACGAGACCGAGCCACAATAAACAATGTCCGCAGAAACAAACATCAGCGTAGCCAACATACGTAGACTCTAGTGGGATCAGCGCGAGCTGAAGATCCCCTCGGAAAGCCTGCTTTCCGAGGAAGCTGAAGCCGTGCCCCACAGAAAGCGAAGTATGTTGACGGAGCGGTCGTCATTCCCGTGCACCTTAGCGCATCTTCAACTCGAAAAGACCTCGTCGTGTTTTCATTGCTACTGGAGTCTCACTAGTAGCCGCTTCTGGTTTATTGTAAATGACGTTTGAAATGAGAAAGTTCTTGTGGCTTCATTTTCAACCGTTAACCAAACAAAATTGGTGGGATTTTTCAAATGAAGAAAGCGAGCGTTTCACAAAAAAATCAGGCTGAATGAAAACGTTTGTCTTTCGAGGCGCGAAGGCTTGGCAGGCGCGGAGTTGCCATCAGGGCAATGAGCACCGGACAAGGCAAAGCAACGAAGAAAGCGAGCGTTTTTCATCAAATCATATCAGGCTGAATGAAAACGTTTGTCTTTCGAGGCGCGAAGGCTTGGCAGGCGCGGAGTTGCCATCAGGGCAATGAGCACCGGACAAGGCAAAGCAACGAAGAAAGCGAGCGTTTTTCATCAGTCTGAAAAGGAGAATTTACATGAAAAAAGCACTATCCGCCGCAGGGCTTGGAGCCATAAATGGCCCACAGCATTTGATCGAACTAGCAGGCAAGAATGGCTTCGAGGCCGTTGAAACTAGTGGAAGCGCTCTCTTGAAAATTGCAGATGAACAAGGCGTTGAAACCATTGATACTTGGCTTCGCGAGGCTGGGGTTACGATCTCAACTTTTGGGCTTGCTGTCGAATGGCGTCAAACGGATGAAAAATTTTCGGAAGGTCTCGCCGATTTGGTCAGACAGGCTCAGCTTGCAAAACGACTTGGTGTCAGGAATTTCTGTACCTATGTCCTGCCCGCAACGGACATGAATGCGTCTCAATTTATGGCAAAGGCCATATCAAGGTTAAGGTTGTGTGCCCAAGTATTAAAAAATGAGGGCATTCAGTTAGGGCTTGAATTCGTCGGACCACATCACTTGAGAACGATGTGGAAGCATCCTTTCATTTGGACGATGGAGCAAATGTTGGATATGGTGGACGCAATTGACGAGCCGAACGTTGGCTTGCTTCTTGATGGCTTCCACTGGTATACGACAGGCGCGACAAGCGAAGACATTAAACGCGCTGGGGTCGACCGTATCGTTCATGTACATATTAACGATGCACGTAATGTACCGGTTGAAGAGGTGTTGGACAACGACCGCCTTTCACCTGGAGAAGGGGTGATTGACCTAACGACGTTTCTGCAAACGTTAAAGGATATCGGGTATGAAGGAGCGGTTGCTCAAGAAATTTTGACAAAGGAGCCACCTACTGAAAAGCCTGAGGTTTTAGCGGAAAAAGCTAAAAACGCCTACGAAAAAATCTACGCAACCTTGTCCTAAGAAAGCGGAGGTGGGCACAATCGTTTTGTTAGAGAAAGTGTTGGATCAAAAGCAAATAAAGGTGGAGAAACTGCCCTATTTGTTGGCTTTACCACCGGGTCATAATAAAACAAGCAGCTCTTCTTACCCCCTCGTTTTGTTTCTGCATGGGCGTGGGGAGAGAGGCAGTGATCTTGAGAAAGTACGTACACAAGGTCTGCCAAAAGCGATGGAGGGCTGGAGGGAGTCCCCGTTTATCATGGTGGCACCTCAATGTCCAGAGGATTCGTACTGGCCATTCTTGCTCGAATCACTTCTGTCTTTACTCGACGACGTTTGTGAGAGGTACGCTGTCGATCAACAGAGAATTTACCTGACAGGACTAAGCATGGGTGGGTATGGGAGTTGGTTCCTAAGTTTGAAAGCACCCGATCGATTCGCGGCAGTCGCACCAATCTGTGGCGTCGGCATACCGACATTAGCCGATGCGTTAAAAGATACTGCGGTGTGGGCGTTTCATGGTGAGAAGGATACAGTTGTTCCTGTAGAGCATACAAAAACGATGGTGTCGGCTATCAATAAAGCAGGAGGCCACGCTAAGCTAACCATTTATCCCGAAGCAGATCATGATTCTTGGACAGTGACGTACGAAAATCCCGAATTCTTTTCCTGGATGTTGAAACAAAAAAAGATGTAACAACGTATAGAAGAGCGAGGAGATGTCTCCCGTTCTTTTTTTGTGTTTGAGCAGTTCTGTAACACAGAGATAATCAAATCATATAATACCGTTGGAGAATGTCCTTAAAGCATATGCTAAATGGCAACAGTGCTTGATAAACATTTTTTAAGCACAAGGTTTACTACTAATATTTCAGGGCATAATGAAGAATTAACAAAATCGTAACAGTTCGTTCATCATACTATAACAGTTTTATAGTAGACTAATGATAACGTTTTAATTACGATAATAACAAGGAGGGATAAAATGAAACAGTTTCTATTTACCTTTATAACAGACAAATCTCAATGGGAAGAAAAAATTGATGCAGAAGGTATGATGGATGCTTCAAGAAAAGTCAAGGAACGACTCCGTCAATATGGCAATCAAACGGTTCAAGTGAAGTACAAAGGTATTTACTATCCATCACGCGCGATCGGTTAAGACAACAAAGAAGGGATGTGATTCATTTGCACTGGTTTTCCTATCAATAGCAACGCTTTAATCCAAACAATGGGTTAAGGCGTTTTTTTATGTCCTACTTTTTTGTTTGCGTAATGGATGAGAGGGAAAAGTATGGGGATAAAGAGATGAATTGAGGAAAAGAGGAAAGACGAATGGAAAAGTCGTTTGACTACGAAATGATAGGCATTGGGGCAGGTCCATATGGTTTAGGTTTAGCTGCAATGCTTGAACAAAATGAAATCAGTGCTTTGTTTTTTGAACGCCGCAACAGCTTCGCCTGGCATCCAGGCATGCTCATTGAAAATGCCAACCTGCAAGTCCCCTTTTTGGCTGATTTAGCTACGCTTATTGATCCAACCTCTCCATATACCTATTTAAATTATTTGAAAGTCCACAACCGTCTACAGAAATTTTTCTTTTACCAACGGTTAGAAGTGCCTAGAGAAGAATACAGTCGTTATCTAGAATGGGTCGGACAATCCCTCGCCTCTGTCAGACTAGGGCATGAGGTTGTTGCTGTGGAGGATGACCTGGAGTCCGGTGGATACAATGTACATGTGAAAAACCTCGAGACACAGGTTGTCGACAGCTACTCCGCAAAGCATATTGCCGTAGCGACAGGCAATGAGCCCAGTTTGCCTGCTGGAGTAGAAGTCGATCCTGAGGAAGGCGTATTTCATTCAATGACCTATATGCACAATCGAGAGCTTTGCCGAAGAGCATCTTCTGTACTCGTCATAGGTTCTGGTCAAAGTGCAGCTGAAATTTATTTGGACCTGCTTACAGACCAACGAACCGATTCATCTCGTGAACTGTCATGGGTGACGCGCTCGCCAGGTTTTTTTCAACTCGAATCAGCAAAGCTAGGGCAAGAATTATTTTCACTGGACTACGTTCACTATTTTCATGAGCTCTCCGCAAGTGCTAGGCGTGATGCGCTCCCAACGCTTTCACAGCTTCGAAAAGGAATTGATCCAGAAACGTTGCGTGCAATTTACGACGAGCTATATGAGCAATCCATTGACCATCGACTCAAAACGACGATACAAGCGATGGCGTCGTTTGTTGCTCGTCAAAATAAGAAAGTAACGTTTAAGCAATGGCAGGAGGACAAGGAATTTTCGATGAACGCAGACGTTATTATTTTTGCAACGGGTGATCAGCCAAGGCTTCCTGACTGGATTAAGGCAAATTATAGCGAAAAGCTCACCTGGGAAGATGAGAAGGCCGGGGAATATGCGGTCGACAAAAACTATCGCTTGCAGTTTAAAACACCACGGGATCGTCACATCTACGCGCTCACAAACCTTGTGCATAGCCACGGTGCAGGAGCAACCAACTTAGGTTTAGCCACCTATCGTAATGCACAGATTGTCAATGATGTGGCCGGGAGTACGATCTATGATGTTCCAGAAAAAACGGTTTTTCAACAGTTTAGTCCTAAGGCGTAGGGGACGCATGATGGGCTTGGTTCCTAAAGGCAGAAGGCGTCTCGCCCATCTGATCTTTAAACACTCTAGAAAAGGTTTTAAAGGAATTGAATCCACAGGCTTCGGCAATATCGCCAATAGGCATCCTCGTTGAAAAGAGCAGACTGCACGCATACCGAATGCGCAGCTCATGAAGGTTGTCTGTAAATGATTTTCCCGAAATGGCGTTCATTTTCTCACTTAACTGCGAAGCGCTCATGTGAAATTTCCCAGCGAGCGCTTTTTGCTGTAGTGGCAATCTGAAATGGGCATGAAGATAGTCCATCACCTCCCAAATATCAGCCGAACGTTCGTGCTTGGTTGGCGGGGGAGGCGTTTCTTTTGCAGCTTCAAAAAAAAGTAGGAGTAGTTCTCCTAGCTTTGCCTGCAAGAGTACATGGCGGTGCGTCTCGTGATTTTCATACAATCGGAGCATTTCTTCTGAAAGCATTGTTGCTATTTTCTTTTGATCCATCGTCAACTGGACATGACTTTGGGGCCAACGTTCTCGTTCATAGAACAGAGGATAAAGTGAAGAGGAGGCAAGCTCCCAAGAAGTAAATAATTCAGACCTGAAGTTAATGTTATAGATCATTAAAGGATCACTTGGTGTATCGCAGTAAATTGAATGGGTATCAAACGGTCTAATGAAGGTGACAGTCCCAGGCTCGAGTGTAAAGGAGTGACCGTTGACCTCCTCCACTCCATGCCCGGATACGACATAGGCACACTCTAAAAAATCATGGCGATGAGTGTGAAATGTGGTAGAAATGGTATGGAGGTCAATATGGAACGGAAAAAGAGTATTGCCGTTTGGAAATTCCGATAAGTGATATTGATACAGCGTCAATGCGATCCCTCCAGCGCAACCATTCTCTCTATCTATTGTAGCACATTGCTTGCGTTACAAATGTGCGACAAAACATTGTCAAATGGGTAACATACGTTACTTTTAATTGAGCAGTGGGAACAATAGTAAAGAACAGCAGAGACGACACGAAAGGAGCCTCATAATGAAAACCCCTTTTAATCCACCTCTTTGGCGCAAGTGCATCGCAACAGTAACTTTGGCATTAGGAGCATTTACTTCAAAAAGTGTACTTGGGAAACAATTCTATAAATAAATCGTACAGCACAAAACCTCACAAGGAACGTCCCCTGTGAGGTTTTGCGGTTTTCTACGTCTGAGATTTAAAGTCTCCAACAACGAGCTGGAGATGTTGTGGCAAATTAACGATGGTGGATGGAGTGGTAAAGCGCCTTTCTCCATCACAATCAATTTCAAGGTTGGGCTCTGTCACAACTCGAATCTTTTTCGCTTGCCCATAGACAAGATCCTCGTGTTCAGGAGGGGCTTGCTGTAAACGCGAACGGAACATTTCAATAAAAGATGGCATCGTTGATTGTTTAATAATTAGGACATCAAACGTCCCGTCTTGCAAATTATTGCTCGGAAAGAAGGCACGCACGCCGCCGGTAAAAGGGCTATTCCCAACGAGCACCATCACTGCCTCCC
Source organism: Aureibacillus halotolerans (assembly GCF_004363045.1). Lineage (NCBI taxonomy): Bacteria > Bacillati > Bacillota > Bacilli > Caryophanales > Bacillaceae > Aureibacillus > Aureibacillus halotolerans. The sequence goes on along the minus strand of NZ_SNYJ01000018.1, from coordinate 45,837 downwards.
CATCAAAGTGGAACTCATCAGATTCAATTTTCACATGAAAAGGTTTAGCTTCCTTCATATTTTGCAGTGTGCTCAAATAATAGGAAAGTCTTCCGAGAGAATCTTTATTATTTACTTGTTGCGAGACCGTCGTAATTAGACCGATCCCCCAAAAGTTAAGAAAATATTGGTCTCCATCATAGCCAATATCGATCGGTTCAATGTGGCATTGTATAATTTGATCTAACGCTTCTAACGGATCCTGAGACATTCCTAACGCACGCGAAAAGTCATTCGCTGTGCCTCCTGGGAGAACAGCAAAGACTGGGCGATGATTAAGGCGCGAGAGGGCATTGGCAAGCTGATAAATCGTTCCATCGCCGCCAGCTCCAATAATGAGATCATAAGTTTGATGAATGGAATCAATCAGATCATCCACTTCTTCAGGTCCTTTTGTTTGAAACGTCTCGACCTTTTGAAAATGTTTCAGAAGCGTCTCCTCAATATGGTCAAGCTCTTCAATAATCTTTTGCTTTCCCGCATTTGGATTGACAACTAAAGCGACGGACAGGATTTGACTCATGGTTTCCCCTGCTTTCTCTTCACATGAATTCGTTTCTTTACTTTTTCCCTAAAAAACAAAAAATCACACATAAAGAGGTTTAATGAGTCAGCATAAAAGGAATTACGTCCTTATGTTTGCTTGCTTAATTGGCAGCTATCTTGCTGTCTGTCAACTAGGCATTTGGATGCATAGGCGACCATTAGGGCGTGAAACAAAGATAGAGTTGGTTAATCGCTTGGTTGGAAGGATAAGCTGGAAGTATTCCCCCATAGCTAGGCTCAGGCGTTTTGAGTTGCTTGCTTGCTTTTTGATACTATGAATACATATTTGCATTTTGGCTCGGTTCCAAGCAACCGTACAAAAATAGACACATGGTCGCGGGGAACTGATTCGAAATATAAAAAATTTTCTTTCAGGAGGTCAATTTATGATGAAGAAATTATTTACCGCAGGGGTGGCGGCATTAGGTTTAGCCGCAATGGTAGGGTGTACGCAAGTAAGTGATAGTGGCACAATGCAAAAGATTGAAAACGGGGAAACCCTTACTGTTGGGTATGCAAACGAACGACCTTATGGGTACAGCGAAAACGGTCAACCGACTGGCATGTCTGTTGATATTTCCAGCACCATTTTTAAAGAATTAGGTGCGGCAGGTATTGAGGGAGATATTGTTGATTTTGGCTCTTTAATTAATGGCTTAAATTCAAGTCAATTTGATGCCGTAACGGCGGGGATGTACATCACACCTGACCGTTGTGAAAACGCGATGTTTGCCGAGCCGGAGTATCGTATGGGTGAAGGTCTTGCAGTAGCTCCAGGAAACCCGCACGATTTGCATAGTTATACCGATATTCTTGAAAACCAAGACATCACCGTAACTGTGATGACTGGTGGAGTGGAGTATGGGTACTTAATGGACATGGCTGAAGAAATGGGCATTGAGCCGACAAATATCAAAACAGTCAACACGATCGCTGACAACGTTGCAGCACTTCAATCGGGTCGTACAGACGCAATTACAATGACCGAAGCAACGTTGCTCACAGCCCTTAAAGGTAGCGAAAGTAGTCAGATTGAAGTTGTTGAAGACTTTGAACAGCCCATTATTAATGGAGAAGAAATCTTTGGTTACGGATCGACCGTGTTCGCTAAAGGCGATGAAGCGCTATTAGAGGCATACAATGAAAAGCTTGCGGAAATGAAAGAATCTGGTGAGCTCGTCGAAATTTATGAGAAGTACGGCTTAAGTGAAGAAAATCTTCCTGGTGATGTAACAACTGAGGAGCTTTGTGGAGCATAAAAAATGAGAAGAATGTGCGGGGAGGAGAAGATTGCTCCTCTGTCCGCGTCTGTACTGAGTGTCTGCAATCGCAGTACAGACGCGGGGAAGGCACTGTAATCACAAGGAGGACTGTACAAAAGTGAGTATTAGTGAAATTTTACCTCGTCTTTATGAAGCTTCGCTAGTAACGATACAGGTCTTGCTTGTATCTATTGTATTCATGTTTATTATTGCCTTTATCGCAGGACTATCAAGAGTATCCAAGTACAAGTTTGTGCGCGTATTGACGCTAATTTATGTAGAGTTTTTTAGAGGCACCTCGCTTTTAATTCAGCTTTTTTGGATTATGTTTGCTGTTCCGTTAATTTTCGGGATTAGATTTGACCCATTCCTCGCTGGTGTTATTGCGTTAAGTCTCAATTATGGTGCTTATTCATCAGAAGTTGTTCGAAGCTCAATTGAAGCAGTTTCAAAAGGACAAACTGAAGCCGGCATCGCTTTGAATATGTCGCGGAGACTGCGCATGTTTCGAATTATTTTGCCACAGGCGTTTCGCCGCATGCTGCCTGGGTTTGGGAACAACGTCATTGAGTTGTTAAAGGGAACGTCTTTGTTAAGCTTCATCACATTGACGGAGGCAACGAGGATGGCAAGGAACCTTGCTAACCAAAGCTTTGATGATTACTTAACCATCTTTACATGTCTTTTACTCGTCTACTTTACGATCGCACTTCCATTGGTGCTTATCACGAAATATCTTGAGCGCAGAGCATCGAGAGGAGTGGCTGACGCATGAGTTGGGATTGGAATTTAGTTTTTGAATCGATGCCTGCTTTATTAGATGGTATGCTTTCGACGTTATGGATTACAATAGCCGCCTTTATAGTGGCCCTTATTTTTGGATTAATATTAACGCTTTTGCGTCGAATACCATTCAAACCATTGGCCATGGTGTTTTATGGCATTTCGGAGTTTATTCGAATGACACCCCCATTAGTACAGTTGTTGTTTGTCTATTATGCATGGCCGCAAATTCCTGTTATCGGAGTGGCCTTAAGTCCTTTTGTCGCAGGCACTTTTACTTTAGGCTTACATTACAGTACGTACCTATCTGAAATTTATCGCAGTGGTATTGAAGGTGTTGATAAGGGGCAATGGGAAGCAAGCAGAGCATTAAACTTTAGCCACGTGCATACGTGGACTAAAATTGTTTTGCCTCAAGCGATTCCGCCAGTCATCCCACAATTAGGAAACTATCTGATTGTAATGTTTAAAGAAACGCCTTTGCTGATCGCCATTCAGTATTCAGAAATGCTAAAAGCAGCGAATACAATTACATCTTCAACATTCAAATACGTTGAAATTTATACGATCGCAGGTCTCCTTTTCCTCCTCCTGAGCTATCCATCTTCATTGCTCGTCCAGTACTTGGAAAAACGGATGAAAAATCGTTATGCACGTAAAGCGAAAAAAGTAGAAAGAAAGGGTGCTACAGCATGACAGAGCCCATTGTTAAATTTCAGGATGTGCATAAATCTTTTGGCGAATTAGAGGTCTTAAAAGGAATCGACCTAGAGATTAATCCAGGAGAAAAAGTCTCCATCATCGGACCGAGTGGATCGGGAAAGACGACGATTATTCGTATGCTGATGACACTTGAAAAGCCGACAAGCGGGAAAATCATCGTTGACGGTGATTATCTATGGCATATGGAGAAAAACGGAAAAATCGTCGAAGCCAATGAAAAGCATCTTCGCCAAGTGCGCGGAAATATTGGTATGGTGTTTCAGCACTTTAATCTGTTTCCGCATATGACGATTATGCAAAATTGTATTGAGGCGCCAATGCATGTGCTAGGACTTTCTAAAAAGGAAGCTAAACAACGTGCAATTGAAATGCTTGAAAAGGTAGGCTTGGCGGACAAGGTTGACAACTATCCAGTGCAGCTTTCTGGTGGTCAAAAGCAACGTGTGGCGATTGCGCGCGCGCTTGTGATGCAGCCAAAAGTCATGCTGTTTGATGAAGTGACGTCCGCTCTCGACCCAGAGCTTGTTGGTGAAGTATTAGGCGTCATTAAAGATTTAGCAGCGCAAGGCGATATGACGATGATTCTCATTACGCATGAAATGGACTTCGCTTGGGAAATTTCTGATCGTGTCGTTTTTCTCGCAGAAGGAAACCTTGTCGAGCAGGGACCACCGAGCAAGCTATTTGAAAATCCGGAAAGCGAGCGACTGCAATCCTTTTTGGAGCGTTTCAGTCAAACATCCGTTGCCCCTTCTTAAAGGGTGCGGATGTTTTTTTTATGTTGTCATCTAAACGTAAGGTTTATGAGTCTGCAAACAGGGAACGTTTCATATAACCTTCTAGATTTTATAACTGAAAGGAGACGATTTGAATGAGAGTATTAGTTGCAGGTGGTCACGGACATACGGGGAAGCATGTGTTGAAATACTTAAAAGAAAATGGGCATGAGCCCTTTGGAATGATTAGAAATGAGGAGCAAATTGATGCTATAAATGATCTCGGCGCCGTCGCTGTGATCGCAGACCTAGAAGAGGATCTGTCCTCAGCGGTGACGAGCATGGATGCGGTGATTTTTGCGGCAGGTTCAGGATCACAAACAGGACCGGACAAAACGGCGTCAGTGGATCGAGATGGAGCCATTCGTCTGATTGAAGCCTCGAAGGCAAAGCAAGTACGAAAGTTCGTCATGCTGAGCTCGATTGGTGCCGACAAACCTGAAAAAGCGCCAGAGGCAATGCGTCATTATGCAGAGGCAAAGCATGACGCCGACGAAGCCCTCGTAGATAGTGGCTTGGATTATACGATTGTACGACCAGGAGCCCTTTCATTTGATCCAGCGAAAGGAACGATACGTGCTGACAAACGTTTAGTTGACCGAAGCGGCGCTGTATCAAGACAGGATGTGGCTAAGGCGCTTGTTGAATCACTCGACACCCCATTAACGGCGAATCTTATATTTGAAATGCTTGACGGAGATACGCCAATTAAGGATGCCATCACGTCTGTATAATATGAATTGGGTACATTGGCGTTGCACAACGCAATAACAGCTATTGGCGGGCTTCCTACGAGGGAGAGCTAAGCGAGCTTGGTGGCGCAATGCGTGCTGGCCGAGACAGCTTAGCTCTTTCGTCTGTAGTGGCCGAGATGTTTGGGCGCATGACCACCCGACATCTTATCGCATGGTTTCATCTGTATTAAGGTATTGGTTCAGGCGTATAGTGAAAGGGTTTGAACGACTTTTTTAATTGCGGATCGCACATTTGTGCAAAATTTGTCAGTTGAATCTGTACAAACGTGGAGTAAACTATGATATTCTATGAACGGTGCCTATTTTATTTTCAAAGCATTGGAGGAAGACTATGGAACAGATTCTTATTGTTCTCGCGATTGCACTTGTGGCAAGCTATCTGATTATTCCTTACTTCGGGAAACTCGCAATGAAAACAGGTTTTGTCGACCAACCAAATGAACGTAAAATACATAAAGAACCAATCCCGTTGCTTGGAGGCTTCGCGATGATTGCCGTTTTTATGGCAATGTTAAGTGGGCTCCGGTTAATGAACTGGATTGAAGGAACGCAGTACATAGGCATAATGATTGCGCTGGCGTTGCTTCTGATTGCTGGATTTATCGACGATTATGCAAAAACACGAAAAAAAGACTTTCCTGCATTGCCTAAGCTTCTCCTTCAAATTGCGGCAGCCATTGTTGTCGTAAAGTGTGGAATTGTGATGCAAGGGGTCAGCATTCCGTTTTCTGAAGCTGGTTATCTAAGCTTCCCACCTCTTGTTGGCGAGATTCTTACTGTCCTTTGGTTTGTCGGATTAATGAATGCAATTAATTGGATTGACGGCATGGATGGTCTTGCTGGGGGGATTTCCGCCATTTCTGCAGGCACATTAATGTGTGTTGCTCTCGTTACAGGGGAAATGCTTTCTGCGGTGTTGGCAGCAAGTGTTGTTGGTATTACGCTTGGCTATTTAAAGCACAATTTTCATCCCGCCAAAATTCTTATGGGTGACACAGGGTCAATGTTTTTAGGTTTAGTGCTAGGCGTTGTTTCTGTGCTTGGTACACTTAAAGCAATGACAGCTGTATCTGTGGCGATACCTGTGCTTGCGTTAGGACTGCCAATTTTCGACAGCTTTTACGTTGTGTTTCGCAGATTATTGTCTGGCAAATCGATTCATATTGCTGACAAATCACACGCCCATCATCGTCTGCTTGCGACGGGACTTTCTCAACGACAAGCCGTCACATTTCTTTACTTGATCGGCATTTGCCTAGGATTATCCTCGGTAATTCTTACGCTCGTCTCAATGATTTAACCGAAAAAGCTGCTTCTTTTGGAGATGTTCAAAAGGAGCAGCTTTTTTATGTGGTGAAATTCGCCAAGTCGGTGGAACAAGTGTGACGGAGTAGATCCAAGAAATCAGGCCCATCACATCAACGGAATGCTCCTTAATGAGTTCAGCGTTGTTTCCCCAATTATCATTATGGGGAATACTATAAATGGAAACGAATAACTGTACAGCCGATCCATTACGGGCATGGCAGAGAGGATGAATATAGTGACAGAGGCGATACATGTTACATCAGAAATTGGAGCGCTAAAAAGGGTCATTATTCACCGGCCAGATGGAGAGCTTGAAAACCTCATGCCGGACTATATGGAGCGTTTATTGTTTGATGATATTCCTTACTTACCTGCCATACAAAAGGAGCATGATGTGTTTGCAGATGAGCTTCGTAAAGCAGGTGCAGAAGTACTCTACCTTAGAGATCTCATGATTGAAGTTCTGCGAGATCAAAACCAGCGCACTGCGTTCTGCAAGGAATTTTTGCGGCGTTATTATGCCTTTGAGCATGACATTTTTCAAGAGGTGCTCTCCTACTTAACGCAACAGACACCAGAAGGGGTGTTTAAAGCGGTCACCTCTGGCATTTTAAAGAAGGACATTCGCACGATTAAAAAAACGCATCTCGCTGATATGCTCGGGACGACCTATCCGTTTTATGTAGACCCAATGACCAATCTGTATTTCACACGTGATTCACAATCAGTGATTGGAAACACAGTGTCAATTAATGCGATGGATCAGCGCGCACGTTCTTGTGAGCCGTTTTTAATGGAGACGGTGTTTCAAAAGCACCCTTCATTTTCAAGTAAGGTCGAGCGACTTTGGATGAATCGCGATCATGGCCATAGTATTGAAGGGGGCGATATTCTTGTGCTTAGTGCTGAAGTGTTAGCCATTGGTGTATCTGCTCGAACGTCTCCACAAGGTATTGAACATCTTGCTTCAGCGCTTTTCAATGAGCATCCGACAGTGAAAAAAGTCATAGCGATTGAATTGCCGAAATCCCGTGCGTTTATGCACTTGGACACCGTTTTTACAATGGTAGATCATGATATGTTTACAATACATCCCCTTATTCTAGGGCCACGCGGAGACATCAACGTGTTTGTGATGTCCCCTGAAGGCAACGGCGAAATCACAATTAAGCGTGAAACGGATTTGAAAGGCACATTATGTAAATTGTTGGGCGTATCAAACATTGCTTTCATCCCTTGTGGAGGTGGCGATCACATCACAGCAGCAAGAGAGCAGTGGAGCGACGGGGCGAATACATTCGCGCTGGCACCCGGCAAGGTGATGACCTATGAACGGAATGCGACGACGAATCGATTGCTGCGAGAGGCAGGGTTGGATGTGGTAGAAATTCCAGATTCAGAGCTTTCAAGGGGAAGGGGAGGTCCACGTTGCATGACCTTTCCGATTTTGCGAGACGATGTGACTTGTTAAAAAAAGCAAAATGAAAACGCTTGTCTTATCTAAGCACGAAGATTTGGTAGGCGCAGAGTCGCCACAAGGGCAATGAGCACCGGAGAAGGCAAAGCAACGAAGAAAGCGAGCGTTTTTCATCAGCCTGAAGGCGTGAGGGCTGAATACACCCCCACGCTTTTTTGATTCGAATTTATACATAAAACAAAATAGCAAAGTAGATTGATGCACTCCCAGCGAGCACAAACACATGCCAAATCGCGTGATGATAGGGGATACGCTTCCAGAGAAAAAAGACGGTACCGATCGTGTAAAACAAACCACCGAGCAGAAGTAACAAAAATCCACCTGTCGTTAAGCCGTTGTATACGGGCTGAAGGAAAAACATAACCATCCATCCCATCGCCACATAACAAATCGTTGAAACGAAAATGAAACGATCTACGAAAAAGGCTTTATAGGTAATGCCGACAAGGGCGATCCCCCAGACGATGCCAAACAACGTCCAACCCGAAGTGCCACCAATGGTTATCAAAGCAATTGGTGTATACGTTCCCGCAATGAGCAAATAAATGGCTGAATGATCAAGAATTTCAAAGACTTTTTTAGCCGTTCCACGTAAACTGTGGGTCAATGTGGAAAACGTATAAAGCAAAAGCATGGAGACCCCAAAGATTGTGAAGCTGACGACGTGCAATGTGGTGCCTTGGTCAACGGCAAACACAATCAAAAGCACGAGAGCCGGTATACATAATAACGCGCCAATGCCGTGCGTCACAGCATTGGCGATTTCTTCTCTTAGACTAAACTCCATGGCGTTTCTCCTTTCAAGACATGTTACTGTTTGTAGTATATCACACGACGTTACGCTAAATGTGTTCCGTGTTTTTACTCGTCACGTTTTAGGGAATACTCTTTGTAAGACATTACTTAGGAGGCGTTTTGTGTGAACCAGCAAGAACTAAAGAAACATATAATGACGATTCTCGATGCCCATCAAGTAGGAACGTTGGCAACGATTAATGACGGCAAACCATACACGCGCTACATGACATTTTTTAATAAGGCGTTCACATTGTATACGCCAACAAGCAAATCGACACATAAGGTGGATCATATTGAACAAAACCCTAATGTCCATATTCTTCTTGGGTACGAAGGCGATGGGTACAACGATTCCTTCGTCGAAATTGAAGCCGTAGCAGAAATTGAAGAGGATCAAGAAACAAAAAAATCACTTTGGAATGAAAAACTAGGTCATTACTTATCTGGACCAGACGACCCGAATTATGTCGTCATTCGCTGTAAACCTAACAGCATCCGGTACATGAATGCAGGGAAAGAAACACCGCTCGAATTGGACTTCTAAGTCGTTGCCAAAAGGGCAATGAGCACCAAACAAGGCAAAGCAACAAAAAAAGCGAGCGTTTTTCACCATCCATATTCAATTCAGGCTGAATGAAAACGTTTGACTTTCGAGGCGCGAAGTCTTGTTCGGCGCGGAGTTGCCAAAAGGGCCATGAGCACCAAACAAGGCAAAGCGACAAAAAAAGCGAGCGTTTGTCATCAGCCTGAAAAGCCTTATCCGACAAGGATAAGGTATTTTTATGTACAATTTTACAGGAAATTCACAACAGGTTTACAAACCCTTTACAGAAGGTTGGTACGCTCAAACAATAGAGATTTATTGGATGAGATGATGGAAAAATCATTGTTGATTTGATAAAGAGATGTCTCAAACAAAATCATCTGACTTTTTTGTCTGTAAAGAGGAGCGAATACCTTTGGAAAGAGAAATGAAAACAAAGCAGGATGTCACGGAACGATTAACGACGCTACGAAAAATTGCTTCTTTAAAAGAAATTAAATGGATTGAGCGTGCCGTTCAAGCACATATCGCTAGCGTGTTTATGATGACGGGTTCCCTTAGCACGGTAAAGCGATATGTTGATCTTTTTCATTCTCATGGAGTCCCAGTCTTTTTGCATGTTGATCGTCTCGGAGGTTTAGTGTCGGACCGTCAAGGCATTGAGTACCTTGCCAATCATATTCGTCCAACAGGCATCATTTCCTCAAAAGGAAAGGTCATTCGCATTGCCGCCCATTACCGACTGCTAACTGTACAGAGAATGGTTTTGATGGATCAAGAAAGTGTCGATAAGAGCATTGCTAGCATACAAGAATTTGAGCCTGATTTTGTTCAAGTCATGCCTGCGATTTTGCCGGAATGGCTGGAACGCATTCATAAGCAGGTTCCACAGGTCGCGTTAATTGCCGGAGGGTTAATTGACAACCAAAGCCAAATGCAGGCTGCGATTAAAGCAGGGGCTTTGGCCGTATCTACGTCCTCACCAAGTCTGTGGGACCACCCTCTTCCATCCATTGTTCCCAGAGCTAAGCCTGGCCAATAAAAGAAAGAGGTCTACCAACCATAGATTATATTCCGTTATACTGACTGTCCTAGACAATGGACAGTTTTTTTATTTTATGTAACAATTTTTATATAGAGGTGTAAAGTTTTTATTGGCTAAAGCGTCTATTCTCGTAGTAAGGGGGTCACGACTAGATGATCGTTCAAGAAGATATTCAGGCTGCTGCGAATGGTGACGAGGAAGCTTTTCAAACCATTGTGGAATCGTATGGACCGTCGCTTTACAGAGCTGTTTTAGGTGTTCTGCGAGATCCGGAAGAAGCAAAGGATGCGACGCAGGAAGCCTTAATTAAAATATATAGATCGTTACCTTCTTTTGAAGGAAGAGGGTTAAAAACATGGATGACACGAATTGCTGTCAACCACGCCATTGATATGAAGCGCAAAAAGCAACGTGAGTATTTAAAGTGGGAAAAAGCATGTAACGAGCCTGATGATCCTCAAGAGGCCGTAGATTTTGGATTGATTCAAACAGAACTTCAGCACAGGATTCGTGAGCGTGTGCAAGACATTCCTGAACGATATCGAGGGGTCATGGTTGGATACTACCTAGAAGGGAAGACGTATGAAGAAATGGCTGCCTCGTTACAAGTGAAACCTAAATCGGTAGAAATTAAATTATATCGTGCTCGGCAATGGTTGCGGAAGCATTGGGATAAGGAGGATTTTGAATGAGCCCTCATGTGACAAAAAAACGATTAAACAGCTACTTGCACAAACGGCTGTCTGAAACAGAGGAGCAAGAAGTAGAGCTCCATTTATATAGCTGTGACGACTGTCTGACGATGTATATGGATGAAGTGCAGGGATTGCATAATGAAAAAGAGACAGATGAGGCCGACCTTTCATGGCTGGCAACCTTCCCGAAGGAAATGGGCACGTAAATGGGAACAAGGTTAACCGCATTTCTTATCGCTATTATCGCACCGGGACTTGGGCATTTGATTTTGGGAAGGCGGATTCGCGCATTCGTCTTCTTCTTTTTGTTTTTCTCCATCGGACTTGTCGCGGCGATCACCTTCTTTTATTCGATTAACAGCTACATTGTCGATGGAGGATTAATAGCTTTCATTTTCATTCTTCTCGCCATCGTTTGGGTCATCCATTTTATCGATCTGATCGTCATTAGTGTGCGATCAAAAAACAGTGATATCGACGCGCAAGAATACTACTCCGAATATTCCATTCGCAAATATGTAAAACAAAATGGGAAATATATGCTCCCTGGATTTACCCATCTCAGAATTGGCATGCCAATGAGGGCGGCGTCCGTTCTTTTGCTGTTTATCCTCTCGTTTTTCTTTTTCTGTCATCTTTTTCTGTCCAACTATATAGAATTAGCTCTTCTGCCGATATTATTTGCCATTAGTCTCTTTTTTTACGCCATGATAGATGCGGCTGAAATGGATCGTCGAAAGTCAGAAGAACCAATAAGTGATGGGCTACTTTTTGCTGAGCCCGTAGCTCACTCGACAGCTTCCTTAATGTCGCTAGTGTTTTTACCAGGGCTAGGTCATTTCGTCGCTGGGGCTAAGAAAAAAGGAATCGAATGGCTCGGTCTATATGCATTGCTCTTGTTGCCTTATTCTTCCCCAGTGATGGGAGCGGCGGCATTTATCGTTTGGGTGCTCGCAATGTTGGACCTTTCTCGAATCGCAAAGGAAGGCGTACCTGAAGAAAAAGAGCGTCGTTCCGGTCATCCTTTGGTGGGACCCTTTATTATCGTATTAGCTATTTTGGCTCTATGTGACTTCCTTATCAAATGGATGTCGCAGATGGCAAACCCGTTTCAATTCGGTGGGCCATACATGGTATGGCGATATGTTTATAGTGAGCCCATTTTTTTAATCATTACTTTAATTTTTGGCTTTATTGCATACAGGCGAATGAAATAGGGAACGGCATGGACAGAAAATGATCCATGTCGTTTTTTTTGCAGGAACGATTGAGGTTTAAAGAGAAAGGGAATAAAGATTCTAAATAAAGGGGGAAGGAAATGCTCATCAAAAAAACCATTCAAACCTCTCAGCGCGATCAATTTAAAGAGATCACTGGGGCGGTGCAAAGGGAAGTATCTTTACAGGATATGACGAGTGGCGTGGTCATTGTTTATTGTCCACATACCACGGCAGGGATTACGATTAACGAAAATGCAGACCCTGATGTGGTTCATGATATGCTGTTGGCATGGGATGAAGTATACCCTTGGCATCACCCAAAGTATAAGCATGCAGAAGGAAACACCGCGTCCCATTTAAAGGCTAGCACGGTAGGGGCATCACAGCATGTCATTGTGGAGGATGGGAAACTGCTGCTTGGCACATGGCAAGGGATTTATTTTTGTGAGTTTGATGGACCTAGAAACAGAACGTATTACATAAAAATGATGTAAGCATTTAAGCATTGAAAATGAAAAAGCGTGGCAATCTAATGAATACGACTATTTTCGAGGAGGAATATACAATGAGTGCAACAGAAAACAAACGACTAGGCAAATGGATCGCAATTGGAGCGATCGCTGGATTGGGAGCGGCTTTGTTAAAACGCTCAACGAGAGAAAGCGCGTTTCATTGTGTGCGTTCCTCAAGCACAACAGCATTCTCTGCGCTAAAGCAGCCCGCGAGATTCCTAAAGCAAACGTCCACTCAACTAAGAACAGTCGAATTACAGGCTGGGCGGATTGCGGAGGATTTGGAAGGGGTCGCACATCGGTTGGATAGCTTGAAACAAAATGCTGAACAAAATGAGCGCCCTACACTCGATACATCATTATAGAAACTGAGGTGACCCATGGCTTTTGCAAAAGAACTGTTTGCCAAAATCGGGAAAGATGAAATCACAGCGTTAGCCGCGTCATTAGCCTACTTTTTTTTGCTGTCGCTATTTCCATTTCTTATTTTTGCTGTCGCTTTGCTTGCCTACATGCCTATTTCCTATACGGATGTGTTTGAAGCCATTCAAAGCTATGCCCCAGGAGATACGCTCTCTGTTGTGGAGAAAAACCTAGAGGAGATTATGGCAGCGAACAGCACGAGCTTGCTGTCCTTTGGAATCGTGGGGGCACTCTGGAGTGCCTCTGTTGGTTTAAATGGACTAATGAAAGCGCTGAATCGGGCATACGAAGTGGAAGAAAACCGTTCCTTTGTTCATGCAAGAGGGCTTAGCATTTTATTGACCGTCAGTATGTTTCTCGTCCTCATTATTGCTTTATTGCTCCCCGTTTTCGGGAAAGAAATTGGCGTTTTTATTTTTTCCTATTTGAATTTATCCGCTACTTTTCTAGACATTTGGTCTTTGTTGCGTTGGGTTGTCAGCTCGGTCATTATTTTTATCGTTTTTTCATTTTTGCTGTGGACCGCGCCAAACCTACGCTTGTCCTACAAAGACGTTCTGCCTGGAGCTGCATTTTCAGCAATTGGCTGGCAATTGTCATCTCTTGCTTTCTCTTTTTATGTGAATAACGTGAACAACTACCAGGGGACGTACGGGAGTCTCGGTGGCATCATCGTCTTAATGGTTTGGCTGTATTTGTCAGGCCTTGTGATTTTAGTTGGCGGAGAAATAAATGCCTTGATTCGGAGGCGCCGCCATGAACGAATCACAACCGTTCGATAGCCAAAGAACCATCTAAAGGATGAATATAAAAAAGTGGAGTGCGCATCCGAAGATGTACATTCCACTTTTTTTGTTTCTTATTCCGTTTCGCCTAGCACTCGGTTGACACGTTTCGTGAGCATTTTCATGCCACCGCCACCTGCCTGGAAGTGACGAAGCTTCCCATCTGCATCAAACACGTAATAGGCAGGAACGTATTGGTTGTCAAAGGCATCTGTTAACTTATGCGCATTATCTACAAATATAGGCTGAGTAATTTCATGCTCATCCGCGACAGCCTTAATTTGATCAAGGTCAAGGTCTTTTTCAGAGCGTGGCATGTGAACAGCAACCACATTCAACTTATCTTTGTAATCGTCTCTGAATTGGTTCACGTTTGGCATGGCTTCTTTACATAGGCCACAGCTTACCGACCAGAAGTGAATGAGTGTAGGCTTATCTCCTACAAGGTCGGATTTTGTAAGGTCTCCATTCAACCATGTTGTCGCTCCATCAAGTTCTGGCAATTCTTCGCGCAATTTCATTTGCAAAAACCTCCTGCATTTATTGTGATTTTTAGTTTGTAATTATTATAAAAAACTAGATACGTTTATTATAAGAATTCTATGCAAGGTTGTCAAAGTATTGATATGCAAAGAAATGCTTTTCGTGAGGGCATTTGACTATTTGAAAACGTCGACTTTGGTCATGCGCCGCACGGCTTCTTCAATAACGGAAGGATCAGTTAACAAGCCGATGCGAACATAGCCTTCTCCATGCTTACCGAAGCCGACGCCAGGGGCAACAGCGATATTGGCGTTATCCAATAAGTCATTCGCGAAAGCAACGCTGGACGTATATTCTTTAGGAATAGGAACCCAAGCAAAAAATGATCCCTTTGGTTCGGGAAGAGGCCAGCCTGCCTTTTGGAACGATCTGATGAGTGCCGTACGTCGCTCATCATAAGTGGCGACAAGTTGCTGCACACAATCTTGAGGACCAAGAAGAGCCGTCGCAGCCGCTTCTTGAATGCCGCCAAACAAGCTCACATAATAATGGTCCTGTAAAAGCTCAATGTAGCGAATAATGTCAGGATGGCCAACCGCAAAAGCCACACGCCAGCCTGCCATGTTATATGTTTTTGAAAGCGTATAGATTTCTATGCCAACGTCTTTCGCACCAGGCGTTTGCATAAAGCTACGCGGTTTTTCTCCATGGCTGCCGATAGCACCGTATGCGAAATCATGAATTACGCAAATATCATGAGCATCAGCAAAGCGCACGGTCTTCTCGAAAAATGCCTCATCCGCTGTGGCTGCTGTTGGATTGTTCGGATAGTTTAAAAACATCATTTTTGCTTTCTCCGCAGTTTCATGAGGAATACTGTTGTAGTCAGGAAGGAACTGGTTTTCCTCAAGTAAAGGCATCTCATGCATCTTTGCGCCGGCTAAGGCAATGCCAGACCAATAATCTGGATAACCCGGATCTGGCACGAGAGCCACATCACCTTCATTCAGCAAGCACTGACTTAACTCAACCAGTCCCGTTTTGCCACCGAACAGAACAGCAACCTCGCTTTTCGCGTCGAGCGCAACGCCATATTCTCTCTCGTAGAAGGTTGCCGCCGCGTCTTTTAGAAAATCATAGCCTGAAAAGGGTGGGTATTTATGATACAAAGGGTTACCTGCCGCCGCCTGTAATGCTTTGACAATATGGGTAGGGGTGGGCTGATCAGGATTGCCTTGACCTAAATTAATAATATCGTGACCTGCCAGTTGCTTTTGGCGTACTTTGCCTGACAAAGCTGCAAAAAATTGATCAGGGAGTCGGTCAAGGGCAGCTGCTTTAGGAAAATGTTTCATTCGTCTACCACATCCTCATTTTGTTGATATTGTGCCTTATTTTAAGGAATGAACGGTTTTTTGTAAAGGGTGTAGGGTTGACACGTAAAAGTACACAATGGAATAATGTACAAAAACATGTTGTAGCACTAAGGGAGTGCGTAAATGAAGATTGCCATTATTCAAATGGATATTGTGTTTGGAGATCCACGCGAGAATATGAAAAACGCAGCAGCGCTTATTGCACGTGCGGTTGAAGAAAGTGCACCTGATGTTGTCATGCTTCCTGAGCTTTGGACAACAGGATACGACCTTGAACGTCTCGATGAGATTACTGAGTTTGGTGCAGAGGATGTACGCGCATTTGTGAAACAGCAAGCAGTAAAGCATGGCATTCACCTTGTTGCAGGCTCTGTTGCAAATCGTTCGGAGGCAGGCGTAGCAAATACGATGCTCGTGTACGACAAAACAGGCGAAGAAATTTGCAGCTATAGCAAGGCCCACTTGTTTCGATTGATGAACGAAGAAAAGTATCTCATTGCAGGAGAAAGTAGTGGTCATTTCTCAATGGATGGGGTCGCATGTGCGGGAATGATTTGTTATGATATTCGTTTTCCTGAATGGATGCGAAAACATGCCGTTGAAGGAACAGAAGTATTTTTCGTCGTCGCCGAATGGCCAGCACCGCGTACAGATCATTGGAGAGCCCTTTTGCAAAGCCGTGCGATCGAGAACCAGGCTTTCGTCGTCGCCTGCAATCGTGTCGGGTCTGATCCGGCCAATACATTTGGAGGCCACTCAATGGTCATTTCCCCTTGGGGAGAAATCCTCGCTGAAGCAGATGAGGATGCCGCCATTTTGATCGCCACAATTGATCGGAAGCAAGTGAATGAAATTCGTAACAAAATCACAGTGTTCGAAGATCGACGACCGAGTTTGTATACGAAATAAGATTCCATTCGAAAAAAAATATAAAAACTCCTCGCTGATACACGGTGAACAAATCGTTCGTGTATCAGTGGGGAGTTTTTTGGTCCGTTCTACGTCTCGGCCAAGTGTCGCCGACGTTTGCCTAAGAAAATGCATATAAAAATGATCAGCATCGGGAAAGATATTGTGTAAAAAAAGCTATGGCCACCAAATGCTTCAATAAACAGTCCACTCATAAACGGCCCAGAGATACTCCCTAGACTGAAGCTTACCCCACAAAGAATATTTCCTGCTGGGAGAAGATTTTTAGGAAGCAAATCCGTCATGTAACTAATACCCAAGGAAAATGTCGAACCGAGAAAAAGACCTGCCGTAAAAAAGCAGAGAGCAAGAGCAAGCGTATCTGCGCCAAAAAAGATTGCTGATAAAAAGGATAAAAAGCCTCCAAAATGCACAAGCAATAAGATAGGTCTTCTCCCAAAACGATCACTGAGCATACCGAGGGGGAGTTGTGACACCATTCCGCCTAAAGCAAACATTGGAAGAATAAAGGAAATGTCTTCGATCGCCATTCCTTGTCTCATCCCAAAGACAGGGAAGCTTGAATGAAGTGTCGCTTCCAATAATCCATAGCCTAATGGGGGAAGAAGTGCAATCCAAGCGTATCGCAACGTTGATCCGAAACGCGCGATGGAACTCATCGCATTTCCCGAAGCTTCATCCTGACCCGGACGTTCGTTGCGTACACCTAAAAACAGTAGCCATATGATCGTAATGATGCCGGCAGCAAGGAAAAATGGGAGAAACATGCTGTAATCAATGAAGCGGGTCATTAAAGGACCAACAGCGAAGCCGAAGCCAAAGCTCAGTCCATAAAAAGCGATGCTACGACCGAGTTTATCTTTTTCAGAAGTCGAAGTGATCCAAGTCTGTGTAGCGAAATGCAGCATGTTGTCGCCAATACCAATGACGAGGCGAAGCACAAACCAGAACCAAAGACCATCCCATACTGGAAACAAAAGCAAAGAAACAATCATTGTTAGCGTTCCGATAGTAATCAGTGGCTTATACCCAAATCGCTGTAGTGGTTTTTCCAAAAAAGGAGAAGCGATCAATACCCCTATGTACAGCCCTGTAGCATGCATTCCATTAATATATGAGGGGACGCCGCGCTGTTCTAAAAGAATCGCTAGTAAAGGGAGCAGCATCCCTTGAGTGAAGCCTGACACAAAGACAAGGCTAACAAGCAGCCAATACCTAGCTCGTAGGGATTGCATTTTTTCCATCCCCCTTTCAAAAGGTCAATTTCCGAACGCAATCATATCATGAATTTACGTGGAGTTCCTTAGATAGAAAATTCCAATGGATACATAGCCAAAGGAAGAGAAGTTTGAAGAGGGCAAAAAAAATGCACTCTGGTAGCTTTCTTCACAAGAGGCATGCAGTCTGCGCCACCGCAAAAAGGTTGCTGTAGACCCACTAGGGGGCGGTCTTGTAAAGTAAATATAGAAGCAAAAGTGGTCGTGTAAAGGGGACATTTGATGAAAGAGGATCTAAGGCGAATGGCAGACAGAGGCGTGTGGATATCAATTGCTGCTTATATTGTGTTGTCTGTGGGTAAGATCGTATTTAGCATTATGTTTGATTCAAAGGCGTTGCTCGCAGATGGCTTAAACAATGCATCTGACATTGTCGCCTCCATTGCTGTGCTAGTTGGTTTGAAAATCTCTAGGAAACCTCCTGATGCGGATCATAAGTACGGTCACTCTCGTGCAGAAACGATTGCGTCAATGGTGGCTTCCTTTATCATGGTAACGATTGGTCTTCAGGTCGTGTATAATGCAATTTTAGCGTTATGGAGGGGGGATGTTTCGTCACCAGACCCTTCTGCCATTTATGTCGCACTTGCAGGGGTCATTGTCATGGGCGGTGTCTCCATCTACAATCATCGGTTGGCCAAAAAAACGAAGAGTCTGGCATTAAAGGCAGTGGCAAAGGACAATCTGTCTGATGCTTTGGTCAGCATAGGTGCAGCTGTAGGGATTTTAGGAGCTGCTCTTTATATCACATGGTTAGATCCTGCTGCTGCAGTCATTGTCGGTTGTGTGATTTTAAAAACGGCATGGGATATTTTCTCAGAAGCCACCCATATGCTCACAGACGGCTTTCAAACGGATCGGCTTGAGGAGTATCATACGATCATATCAAACGTGTCAGGTGTTAAAAAAACGACGGATATTAAAGCAAGAATGTACGGCAATCAAGCGGTCGTTGATGTGACAATTGAAGTGGATAAAGATATTTCAGTAGAAGAAAGCCACCGCATTACCGATGACATAGAGGACCAGATGCATCAATCGTATGGGGTTGAAATGACACATATTCATATTGAGCCTAACGAAACAGAAGAGCATAAATGAAGGGGGAGATAGCCACGTGAACTTTCAAATGACGGAGAGTGGTTTTACAACGACGTTCGAACACGGCAATATCCACATTTCCGGTGACGAAACGCAAGGGTTTCGCCCGTATCAGCTTCTCGTTTCTTCCATAGCTGTATGCAGTGGAGGTGTTCTGCGTAAAGTTCTAGAGAAACGTAGAATGGTCGTTGATGACATTCAACTCTCGGCAGAGGTTCAACGAAACGAAGAAGAAGCCAACCGTGTCGAAGCGATTCATTTGCACTTTCGGATGAAAGGCGTCGATCTTGATGAGGAGAAAATACGCAAAAGCTTGGACATTACATTTAAAAATTGTTCAATGGCACAATCGGTGAAGGACAGTATCCGTCTGACGGACTCCTTTGAAATTGTTTCATAGCAACAAGAAAAAGCAGCCGCCCATTACGTAATTGGGAAGCTGCTTTTTCGTTATGAGGAAACGGGGTGTTCAATGCAATGATTGCATTTTCCGTAAATCTCAAATTTATGACCTGTAATCTCAAATTTGTCGAGATGCTCTTTTGCTTCGATTGATGGCATTGGGCAAGCATGCAACGCTACCGTCTTGCCACAGTCCAAACAAATAAAATGGTGATGGTGCTCGTTTGTGCCACACGACAGTCGAAACATTTTTTCACCGTTCAGCTCAGTCGTTTCGAGGATGTCGAGCTCCTCAAACAAATAAAGGTTTCGATAAATGGTGTCAAAACTCAATCCAGGATAGTCTGGTTTTAATGTTTCAAGGACTTGCCTTGCCGTTAAGTAGCCATTGTTTTTGGCGAATAAAGACAATAAATCCTCACGTTTCGTCGTGTATTTAAACCCTTTATCTTTTAAAATTGTTATGGCTTTTTGGACATTCACATGCGAACCTCCCTAAGCAAAACCTGATGTGGATAATAGGTAAAGTATACAGGATGCACGAGCTTTTGACAAATAACGAGCATGTGATGGAACGACGCAAATGACCACTACTGAATTATTTCATGGCTTTGTCTAAGAGTTCAATATTCATTTGCATAATTGAAACATAGTCTTCACCGGCTTGGATATCTTCCTCTGTGACGACTTCCATGTTATTTAATGTGAGTGATTCTGCCCCAATCTCGTTTTGGATCGTTTCGGCTACACGGGGCGTTACACTTTGTTCAAACAGCACGTATTCAATGGAGTGTTCTTGCGCCTCTGCAATAATATCAAGCAGTTGTTGCTGTGATGGCTCTTGGGTTGGAGAAAGTCCGGTAATGCTGATTTGTATAATGCCATAATGGCTTTCCCAGTATCCATACGCAGCATGCGACACAAGAATGACGGGGTCTTCTTTTGACTCCACCATACTGTGCATTTCCTCATCGAGCTCCATAAGCTGGGCCTTGAGGGTTTCGAAGTTTTCGTTGAAGGCTTCTTCTTGCACCGGCATGAGTGTCACAAGTTCATCTTTAATATTTTCCGCCATTTCGATGGCACGGATTGGATCAAGCCACGCGTGTGGATCAAATTCACCATGAACGTGGTTATGCTGAGATTCTTCAGTAGAATGATCGTGTTCAGCATCAGAATGGTCGTGTGTTTCCTCTTCAGCGGAATGCGAGTGTTTCTCACCATCATGGTCATGAGCCGTTTCACCCTCGGCATGGTCATGCTCCTCAGCAGAGTGATCGTGCGAGTCTTCTTCGGCAGAGTGGTCATGAGCCGTTTCACCCTCAGCATGGTCATGCTCTTCAGCAGAGTGATCATGCGAGTCTTCTTCGGCAGAGTGGTCATGAGCTTCGCCATCCTCATGGCCATGGCTTGAAATCAGGTCCACTCCTTCTGTTGCTTCTAAGATGGCAACGTCTTCACTCTGTAATGTCTCGACGGCAGCATCTGCAAAGGGTTCAAGCTGAACGCCGTTATAAATGAAAAGGTCGGCATCCGCAAGTTCAATCATTTCCTTTGAAGAGGGATCAAACGTATGCGCATCAGTACCTGGTGGATAAACACTTTTCACATCTACGTAGTCGCCGCCAATTTTTTGTGCGAAGTCCTGTAATGGAAAGATGGTCGTGTATATCGTTAGCGTATCTGTAGATTCGATTCCTGTATTTGCGGTTGACGTTGCCTCTCCATTATTGTTGCTGCAACCCCATAGCACCAACGGTAACGCAAAGGCGACGGAAGCTAGCTTGCGAAGATTCATTTTTATTTCTCCTCCTAAACGTAATCATTACGTTTTGATCTGGATATAATCTTATAGGCTTTTAATCAATGTGTCAACAACTCTACACAATTGATTCGTGCTTCTGTATTTTAGAAAATCACGAAGAATGATATATTTAAGGACGGAAATGTTTATTTAGAGGAGGATTTATTTGAAACAGCGTGGATGGATAATGGTCATTGTACTTGCAATAGTTGTTGTAGGTTTTATAGCGATCGTCGTATTAAACAATCAGTCAAACGGGTCTAATGCAAATGGTGGAAGTGGAATGTATACGGGACAAGGAGATCCAGAGGCATTTGCAGAATTATATAGTGAACAGCCTGTGCTTGGAGATGAGAATGCACCAGTTCAAATTGTGCAATTTGGCGACTATAAGTGTCCAGCATGTAAAAATTTCGAGGAGCAACTTGTTCCGATTATTAAGCAGGAATATGTGGATACAGGAAAAGCACAGTTTTATTTTATGAACTATCCGTTCCTTGGTGATGACGCAGCTATTCTGGCTTCATACGCCGAAGCTGTCTATGCGACGTTAGGGAATGACGCTTTTTGGACGTACAACAGCGCAGTGTATGAGCGTCAGGGAGATGAACGGCTCGCATGGGGCAATGATGAATTTAACCAAACCCTCATTCAGGAGCTCTTCAGCGAGGAAGAAGCTACACAGGTGTTGGAAGCTTACGAATCCGGTGATTTTGCCGACATTGTTGCTGATGAAAAGGCGTTTGCTGAGTCGCAAGGAGTGACTGGAACGCCATCTCTCTTTATCAATGGAAAAAAAGTGGAGATGGATAATCTCGAGCAAGTTGCAGATTTAAATAAACTAGTCGAAGAAGCAGCAACCAATGGGTAAGTGGGCATGGTTTGCCTGGATCGTTGCGGTCGTGGCAATGGCTGGCAGTCTTGTGTTTAGTGAGGTCATGAAATTTGTCCCATGCTCATTGTGCTGGTATCAACGGATTGCCATGTATCCGCTCGTTCTCATTTTAGGCATCGGTGTTTTTTATGAGGATAAGAGAGCGAGACTATACGCGCTTCCGTTGGCATTCATTGGCTGGCTAATTGCCCTTTACCACATCATTGAGCAGAACATACCAGCTGCGTCTCAGTTTTCTGTGTGCACGAGCGGAGTGCCTTGCTCAGCGAAATACATTAATTGGCTTGGTTTCATATCGATTCCTGTGTTATCTTTTACGGCGTTTACACTTATCATCGTAGGCTTGCTGTTGGCAAGAAGGTCTGCAAAATAATCCGAAACCGTAGCTTGAGTGAAGGAAGTTTCACTAATTGGAAAAGGGAGCGATGAAATGATTGTAACCACAACGAGTCAACTAGATGGCTATGTCATTACAGACTATATTGGAATTGCCTCAGGAGAAGCGATTATGGGGGCAAACATTGCTCGTGACTTTTTGTCCGGCATAACGGATATCATCGGCGGACGAAGCACGGCCTATGAACAAAACCTTTCCAAAGGACGCGAAATTGCCCTTGAAGAAATGCAGGAAGAAGCGAGAAGCCAAGGTGCTGATGCTATTATAGGTGTCGATATTGATTTTGAGACCGTTCGTGATGGCATGATGATGGTCATTGCAACAGGCACCGCGGTTCGCGTGCAGCGGAGATAGCTCATATTGACTTTCCTCACGCCTGCGGATGTAGTATACTCACTACGAATGCATTGAACGGGGGCCGTGAAAAAATGATTCTTTCTGATAAAACGATTGAGGCGAAGCTTGCCTCTGGAGACATCTCGATTGATCCATTGACACCGGAGCAAATCCAGCCGGCGTCAGTTGATTTACGCTTGGGTCGCCATTTCTTGAAAATAGACGAGAATTCAATTACCGGCATGTCTTTGGACAAGTCGGCCACCTATGTGGAATTTGAGCGCGATACAATTGTCATTCCACCAAGCTCTTTCTTGTTGGCGACTACAAAAGAGTATATTAAAATCGCGAATAACCTAACGGCCTTCGTCGAGGGACGAAGCTCCATTGGTCGAATGGGTCTGTTTATTCAAAACGCAGGGTGGGTTGATCCGGGATTCGAAGGTCAGATTACGCTTGAGCTGTTCAACGCGAACCGGGTGCCAATTGAGCTTACCGCCGACCGTCGTATTTGTCAGCTTGTGTTTGCACAAATGGACCAGGCGAGTCACAAACCATATGCCGGGAAATATCAAGGGCAAACCAATGCTGTTCAAAGCCGCGTGTTTCTTGACAAAGATATTGTCACTAAATAAAAAATGCCACCGAAAAAGGAGTCTTTTTCCGGTGGCGTTTTTTTGATGAAATGAAAATTAGAAAAACCAGCTTCCCGGGCAGGGAGAGCTGGTTTTTTTCACACTGTAAGGAATACTTACGCCTCTTTGTCAAACTCAATTTCAGCAACCGCGTCATGGAGATGAATCGATTCCTCATTTTGACAGTGAACGCTAAAACTTTGCACCGCGTCCATTTCAAACAAATCACTAGCAACAAGACGAACCATATCCTCAACAAATCGCGGATTTTCATAGGCTTTTTCTGTGACGTATTTTTCATCAGGTCGTTTCAATACAGGGTAAAGGATGGAGCTTGCATTGCTCTCAGCAGCTTCAAGCAAGGCCTCTTTCCATTGAAAATCCAATGCATGATCGCTGTAAAGCGTTGTTTCCATCGTAACGATGCCACGTTGATTATGGGCACTGTACTCACTGATTTCCTTTGAGCAAGGACACAATGTTGTGATTCTTGCTTGTAAACCTACTGAAAAGGATGTTTGATCACTGGCTCGATCATAGTCGGCCTTGATAAACACATCGACATAATGAAAGGCCGAAAAATCCGATAGAGGCGCTTTGCGATCAATGCCCCATGGAAAATCAATGCGCATGGATGCATCAGGTTGTGCAAGCCGATCAGCAAGCTTTTGCAAAAATGAATGACAAGAGCGTAATGAAACATCAAAGGCTCCGTTTTCTTCACGATGCTGCGTAAGCATTTCCGTGAAACGGCTCATGTTTGTCCCTTTTTGATGCTGCAGCAAAGAAGAGGTCAATGCAAATGTACCAACGACTGTTTGTTGTGTTGGCGTGAACGGTGAATGAAGTGCGACTGGGAATTTCACATTCGTAATACCTACAGACTTTATTGAAAACAAGAAATCTTTTTCGAGATTTTGCAAATCAGGCATGTCTTCTTTTTTTGACGGCTTTGTCCGTTCTCCTGGAGGGACAGAACCAAAAAGCGCTAAACGGTCGGCTTTGGTTGGCAATGATTTTGATGAACTCATTCTTTGGATGCTCCTTTTACGCATAGTATTCAAGATGAAAATAAGTGTATGGATTTAACGACATTTCGTTTTATGATGATGTGCCTGTGAAGACTTCTCTGGCACTGGGTCAATACCGCCTGGATGAAAAGGATGGCACTTTGCCAAACGCCTTATCGTCAGCCAGCCACCAGCTAAGGCACCATGCTTCTCAATCGCTTCACGACCGTAGTGTGAGCAAGTAGGATAAAAACGACAGGTCGGTGGCTTGAGAGGTGAGATGACTTTTTGATACAAACGAATCACCAAAAGAAAGGCATGTTTCATGGTCCATTCCTCCCAGAATAATCAGTGTTATCGTAGCACATCCCTACTTCACTGCTCAAGTTAAAGACAAGCGTACCACGAACGCTATCCGGTGAAAAGCGGATTTTCCACTGCTTCAGTAATTTACCATCGTTTCTCAGGAATAGCCAGCCATGGGGTGCAAAGACTATGTATAACATAAAAAAAGGAAGGGAGCATTGATATGAAGCAGCTTTGGCTGGTAGTTATTCTATTTATGATATTCCCGTCAATAGCATTTGCAAAGGGCAACGGGGAAAACAATGAAAAAGCATTGGTTCCAGATTCAGCGCTCAATATTTCGCAAGAGAACACCTACCCAAATTCGACAAATGATCAGCCATATCTTAAACCAAGTGAAGCCGCGCGTGAACTCATCGACACGGCTGGTATTCCAATTGAAAATCCAGAGCTCATTCGTTTGTTTAATGAGACGCAAATCAATATGTCGCCATTGTCCATTGGCTCAAGAGCGACCATTTTTCTTGGCGAATGGCCGTTAGCTTACACCTCTGAAGAAACAAGTGCAAATTGGCAGTATCAACTCGTCAATGTGAACAAAATCGATAACCGTGGCGGAACTGCGCCGAAGCAAATGGCGTATGCACAGGAAAATGAGAAGCAAGTGTCAGGTGGCTTAACAGCGGCTCTTCCACATGGGGTAACGGTACAAAAAATGATGCAGCAAAAGGCAAAGCAGAAAACAAAGCTGTCGCTCGCTTTCTCAACGATTGTAGGCAAAGGCACGAAAAAAGAGCAGTTCTATAATGTTCCGCCGAAAAAATTAGGGTATTTGTACGGGTATGTGCCTGCCGTGAATGAACGCGGTCATGTCACATATGGAGAAGTGTATTTGTCAATACGAGGGAACTCGCCTGAAATCGTAGTGAAAAATGTGACCCAGCAAGGTGTGGGTGCATGGATTCCTGTCCAGGATTACGTCTCCTTCACCTTTATGACATCAGACTCGCCACGATCTTGATAAAAGGCTGACCTAAAATAAAGAGTAGGTCAGCCTTTTATTTTGGTATCGCTTTCTACACGATGCATGGGCAAGCGAAAAACCGTCTCGCAAAGGTGTGCGAGACGGTGAAAATAATCATAGGTGAGATTTTGAAAAAGCCGTAAGCTGTTCAGAGCGATTGGCAAAGCTTTCATTTGGATAATACGCTTCCTTCACGAGCACATTGGGGCCAAGGCATTTGACTGCGGGGCAATGGCAGTGAAGCTGCTTGGCAGAAGCGGAGGCAAGCCACGCATCGAAAACGGATGTGAGGGACTGTTCAACTACGGATCCACAAGCATCATCGTTATCAAAGTCAGTGATATGGATCGATCCATCAAAGATGTTTACATTCAGACGCGAACGGCCATCTGGATCGTTGCGTACCGTGCAAAGTGAACTTTTCTCCAGTCGATGGAGCAGACCAAGGCTCTTTTCATCCATTGTGCATGAATAAAATGGCAGTGTGCCGAACAGCATCCACATAGATGGATCACGAAAATCAAGCAAATGATGAATGGCATCGCGGATTTCTTCTAGACTTAGAATATCAAGATCCTCCGCAAAATCAGCCGGGTACATTGGGTGAATTTCATGGCGCTGACAGCCCATGGCAAGAACATCTTCATGGATCGTTTGCAGATGGGGGAGCGTCCTTCTGTTAAGCATCGTCTCCGCCGACACAAAGACCCCAGCCTCTGTTAACGCGCGGGCATTGTCACGCATGCGCTGCAAATACTGAGCTCTGCTTTTTTCAGAAGGCTTGCGGTCCATTCGCGCAAAACCACCAGTGATAAAATCGTCATCTGTGCCCCAGTTGTGTGAGATGTGTAGGACATCAAGGTAGGGCAGAATGGACTCGTAGCGTGAAAAAGGCAGTGTCAAATTAGAGTTGACTTGTGTATACACACCGCGTGAGTGGGCGTACGCCATGAGTGGTCGAACATAATTGTCTACGCTTGCCTTCGACAGCATTGGTTCGCCGCCTGTAATACTAATCGTTTGCAAATCAGGAATTTCCTCTAAGCGTTGAATCAAGAGCTCAATCGGAAGCGCCTCGGCGTCCCGTTGCGTCAGCATATGACCGACGGCGCAATGCTCACAGCGCATATTGCATAACGTCGTTGTTGTAAATTCGACAGACGATAGAGTCATTTTTCCGTGCTTCGTTACGTCCTGATAGGCTTCCCAAGGGTCAAAGGCTGGCGTTATTGGTTTTTTCATTGTAGGTGTGTGAACTGATGTTTCATTCATAAAAAAACTCCTTTTGCACGTTGCCACATATGTACGTCAGGCAACTCTATTAGCAATGATAGCGTAGTTTTCCCAATGCGAAAAGGGGGGCAGTGAATGAAGTCATTATTCCCCCCTCATTCAGGTTAAGCGCAAAGTGCTCGTTCCAAGCCTCGACCTGCGCGGGTAGGAGGTACAACTGCGCGTTAAAGCGCTGAGTTGCCATAAAGGCAATGAGCACCGAACCAGGCAAAGCAACAAAGAAAGCGAGCGTTTCAGCCCCCCCCCAGGCGCATTGAAAACGCTTGTCTTATCAAAGCGAAAGGCTTGGCAGGCGCGGAGTTGCCATAAGGGCAATGAGCACCGGACAAGTCAAAGCAACGAAGAAAGCGAGCGTTTCTCAAAAGCCCGAAGGCATAATTGAGCGCTTTTCGCTAACACTATTCAAAAAATGAATGATGTAAAGGAGTGAAGCCCATGCTTCGAATGTTCATCGCATTCTCCACCTGCTGTGCCTTGTTATTGTCCTCTGCAACGGTGTATGCAGCTTCAACAACCCCGATTCATTGGGGATTCGTCAGAAGCAAAAACGAAGTAGCGCCCGAAGCCGGAAAACATGCCGATGCTTTATTGGAAAAATACAATGCCTTTTACAAAGATGCGGACGCCACTGAAAAAACCGTCTATCTCACCTTTGACAATGGCTATGAAAATGGCTACACTGCGAAAATTCTTGATGTCCTAAAGAAAACCGAAACCCCAGGAGCTTTTTTTATTACGGGGCATTATTTGAAGGACCAGCCTGAGCTTGTCAATCGGATGGTGGACGAGGGGCATATCGTTGGCAACCATTCGTGGAGCCATCCAGACATGACGACTGTATCGAGAGAGAAATTTGCACAGGAGCTTTCAAAAGTAAGTGACGGATTTAAAGAACTGACAGGGCAAGATGGGATGACCTATTTGCGTCCTCCCCGAGGTATTTTCAGTGAACGCTCTTTGGAATGGTCGCAGGAGCTTGGCTATGTCAATGTGTTCTGGTCCTTGGCGTTCGTGGACTGGAAGATTGATCAGCAGCGTGGTGGCGATTATGCGTATAACGAAATTATGAAGCAAGCCCATCCAGGAGCTGTATTTTTACTGCACACGGTATCCAAAGACAATGCTGATGCCTTGGAGCGTGCGATTAACGACTTGAAAGCTCGAGGTTACCAATTTGCCTCCCTAGACGATTACATGCTTGACCATACGATGATTGATCCGTTGGCGAACTAGCCAGCGGTTTTTTTTCATTCATGTCATGATATGATAGAGAAACGTACGTCATGTTCGGTTGTTAGGGGGAGAACGATGAAGAGGGCAGTGCATATAGAAAAACCTTATCGTTTTGATCAGGCCATCCTGTCACTAAAAAAAGAGCCGTTGCTTGACGCGGATTTACAGCAGCGCCGTGTCCGTTTGCCATTCCTCTATGGAGAGGACAAGCACATCATTACGATTGAACAAACAAGCGAAGCGGACGACACCGTTTCTTTTTCAATAGATGGCCCTGAAGAGAAGAATGCGAATGATGCGGCTGTGAGGTTTGCTTCAGAGGTGTTGGACTTCAATACATCGTTCGCCACTATGCACACGCACTTTACGAACTCAGATTTAGCAGAGCTATTTCAGACCTATCAGGGGACACCCCTTGTACGGGATGTCAATGCGTATTACTGTTTGATGAAAACATTGATTCATCAGCAGCTCAATGTCGCCTTTGCGCGTACACTGACAGAGCGTTTTATCCGTCTTTGTGGCGAACAAAAGGACGGTGTTTGGTTTATGCCCGACATTGAACGTGTCGCAAGTTTTTCCTATGAATCGCTTCGTGAACAACAGTTTAGCATGCGCAAAGCGGAGTACGTCATTGACCTTTCAAGAGAAATCGTCAACGGGACATTGAATCTCGAAAAGGTCGCGACGTTACCCGACGAGGAGGTCGTTCAGGAATTAACTGCGTACCGTGGTGTCGGTGTGTGGACAGCGCGCTCGTTTCTGCTTTTTGGTCTCGGTCGTGCTGATCTATTTCCGTCCGCTGATGTGGGACTGCAAAAGGCACTACATCCTCTATTGGGTGCGGATGTAAGACCCACTACACAGGAGCTGGAGCAGCGCTCGCCAGCATGGGCACCTTATCGCAGCTATGCCTCCGTGTATTTATGGAAGTCAATTGAAAACAGCTAGAAAGTAGGTGGGCGTATGACCAATCCAGGTCAGCAGCCATTAAAACAAGGACAAAAGTTTCCATTAAAGATAAAGCGCCTCGGCATTAATGGGGAAGGCGTAGGTCATTACAAAGGGCAAACAGTGTTTGTCAAAGGCGCGTTGCCAGGAGAAACGGTTTTCTTGCAGGCCGAGCGTATTCACCCGCGTTTTACAGAGGCCACATTGCTAAAAATCGACCGCTCATCAAAAAAGCGAATCGAGCCCCCCTGTCCCGTTTTTGACGTGTGCGGCGGTTGCCAAATTCAGCATTTGTCTTACAAAGGCCAGTTGGATCATAAACGCGATTTGGTGATGCAGGCAATGACACGCTTCGGACCTAAGGGACTGCCGCTTGAAAAGCTCATTAAGCCAACAGTCGGCATGGACGACCCGTGGCATTACCGCAATAAAAGCCAGATGCAGATTCGCCGTGTGAATGGAAAGCTGCTCACAGGGCTTTATCAAGAGGGGAGCCATAAACTCGTCGATTTGTCGCATTGTCCGGTCCAGCATGAATCGATCAATGCAGCCACGCAAAAGGTTAAACGAATCGTCGACCAGCTGCAAATTGATATATACGACGAGCGAAAGCATAAAGGCACGCTGCGCTCAATCGTCGTGCGCACCGGTTTTAAATCGGGAGAGCTTCAGGTGGTGCTCGTTACAAAAACGAAAGAGTTGCCAAAGCGTGAGCTGCTCATTTCGGAACTCCGCAAAGAACTTCCTGATATGACGTCGCTCGTGCAAAACATTCAACCAGAAAAAACATCCCTTGTGATGGGCAAGGAATCCGTCGTTTTGTTCGGAAATGAGAAGGTGGAGGAGCGACTCGGCGATCGAACGTACGAGCTAAGCGCCACGGCCTTTTTCCAGCTTAATCCGATCCAGACCGAAAAGCTCTACAACGAAGTGTCGCGTGTCGCTTCACTTACAGGCACAGAAAAGGTTGCCGATTTGTATTGCGGTGTTGGAACAATCGGGCTCTGGCTCGCTAAAAAAGCAGGAGAAGTCAGAGGAATGGACATCACAACCTCTGCAATTGACGATGCGCGGAAAAACGCCACCAAAAATGGCGTCAAAAACGCCGTTTACGAAACAGGAACCCCTGAAGAGTGGTTGAAGCGCTGGCGCAGTGAAGGCTGGAAGCCCGACGTGGTTGTTATGGATCCCCCACGCACCGGGGCCGGTACGGTCGTGCCCCTACTATTAAAGGAACGTCCAAAGCAAATCATTTACGTGTCGTGCAACCCGTCGACGCTTGCCAAGGACCTGAACGCTTTATCCGAGGCATACAGCATTAAATCTATGCAGCCCTTGGATATGTTCCCGCAGACTGCGCAGGTGGAGTGTGTGGTTGAATTGAATCTGTATAAGAAGACAATCGGGTGAGAAAATAATAAAAGGCTCATAGCTGATAAAGCATGAGCCTTTTTGTGACGTATTTGATTATTTATCGATGTTTCGTTTACACTTCGTTGTAATTCGTCTCTGTTGCGTTGACTATTTGAATTCAATAAGCATATACTGAATACTACCTACCTATAAGGGGATGTGTGATATGAAAACAATCTTTGAGCAAATTGGTGAAAAGATATTGACGTGGCTAGAACTCCATAATGAAACTCAGACATTCATTGCGAAGAGAATGGGCGTATCTAAACAGGTAATGAGTAAAATTGTTAATGGGAAAAAAGCAATTACTCTTGAAGAGATAACGAAGATCGCAGATATTATTGATGTATCTGTTGATGAGCTGCTTAGACCTAAAAATGATCTGAAAGTTATCGAAGAACCTGTTTTGTTTATGATCGGCACCTTAGAAAATGAGAACACGAAGGAAGGTATGCAATTTCTAAATCATGTAATGAACGAAATGATGGGGCTTGAAAAAGTACTGGGAAAAAAATAAGGAGGCAATATGAGTAGAATTCAGCATTTAAGTGAAAAAGAAATAAATGAGATTGAGATGAAGGCTAAAAAGAAGCTTGGGGAAAAGTTTAAAGTGAACAGAATTCTCAGAGACGAGGTGTTTGAGTTAGTCCAACAGGAAGCAACGTTGCTCAAGTATCCTATACATGATAATGAATTATGTGCTTTTGTTTGTCTCAAAGAAAACAGAACTTTTGTTTATATAAACACTTTTATCCCTAGAGAAAAACAAGTGTTTGCAGCTGCTCATGAGCTTTATCATATTTGGTATGATAAGGACAGGTTGTTAGAGCCAGAATTATTGCATAATGACGTGATGGATAATGAGACTGAGAATATCAATGAACAAAAGGCGAACCGTTTTGCAGCGCTTTTGCTCGTTCCTACAGATGTACTGCATAGTGAGTTGATGTCGAGAGCTATTCAAAAAGATACATTGAGCATTGAAGACGTGATAGTTCTGATGGCTTTTTTTTATGTTCCTTTCAAAACAATGGTAAGAAGATTAAATGAAATTGATTTTATTGACCAAAAAAAGACCAGTGAATTTCTATCAGTGCCGGATCGTGATCCACAAGCCGGTGTAATGCTCGTACGAAAAAGACTTCAGCTTAATGATTCATCACAAGAGCGAACGAATGAGATTTTCTTTGAGAAGCTAGCAGAGAATGCAATAGAAGCTTTCGATAAGAAATTAATTAGTGAAAGGAAACTTCGGAGTATTTTATCTTTGATGAATCAGTCTCCTGAATCACTGCAGGTAATTAAGGGAGCAGATGAAGTCGATTTGGATATATTATTAGAGGATTATGATGGCAATGAATGAATGGATTTGGAAAGAGGCGATGCTAGATACAGATTTTGCGCTGAAGCTAGGTGAGGTTAACAAATTTACCGCTCTTGAAGCATACATACCAAAAATGATTCAAAAACTGTACATTCACCGCTATGTGTATGAAAATGAAATCCTTGTACCTAGAAGCACGAAGGACCAAATTGACAATCTCATCTCCCTTGACCAAGCACAGATAGTCGATGCAGAAACACTTCTGTATAACAGCAGTAGAGCCTTCATTTATCAACAGACCATTCATCAATTGGAGAAGACGGATTCACTTACAAGACCCGAGGGGAAAAATTGGGGTGAGGTTATTTCAATAGCCTATGCCTTTGCAAGTGGCATCCCTTTTTTATTGTCAGATGAAAGTGATCTTCAAGCATTGTTAGATGATGAACTAAACTCTGGAACAGATAAAGATATTCAAGTCGTGCGTTTAGGTGATTTTATCATGGGAATGAAAGATAAAGGGTTTCCGCGGAAGGATGCTTATTTAATTTGGTGTTGTGCGCATAGGCATCATATAGAATGGGCAAAGAATATCTTTCATAAAGACATGTGGGTTCGATAATGGATTGGGATTGAACGTAGCGATCAGTTCGATAAACATTTCGACCATGACTGGACAACCTTTGAAAGGAATGTGCTGAAATATTGAAACATTCCTTTTTATTTAAATTTATCGATGGTTACCTCGAACAATTTATCTCTGTGCTAAATGCGCATCTCTTTTAGACTGAAATATTTAAAGTTTGTCCTTCTTTTAACTTTGCCTACATTCAATACTAATGGATAAAATGTCGGTATGGGGTCAGCGCGAATACATGAAAAAAGGTATTGGTGGGGGCGGTTGGGGTCTTGGCAAATTAGTTTGTAATGAATTGAACAGGGTTATTGAAAGCCAAATAGTGTTAACCGTGACAGACTATAAAGCTTGAATAGAGGAAAAACGATTGCAAACTCGTTTGACCAAGAACGATGGCAATAAATGAGGGGAAAAGAGATGGTAAAAACGAAGCCGATTTATGTGGAGACATTGATCAATAGCGATATGCTAAATGTATGGGAATACACGCAAAATCCAGACCTCCATCAACAATGGGATTTACGGTTTTCTGAGATTGACTATTTGCCAAAAGAAAAAGAGAGTGATCCGCAAAGGTTTCTTTATACAACGAAGATTGGTATGGGAATGCGGATTTCAGGCAAAGGGGAAAGTATAAGAACGATACATAAAGATGGGGAAAGAGTGTCCTCATTAAAATTTTGGACAGATCATCCTCTTTCATTAATTAAAGAGGGGAGCGGTTATTGGAAGTATGTTGAAACCGATGCTGGCATTCAGTTCATCACACAGTACGATTATAAAACAAGGTTTGGGTTCGCAGGGAAGATGCTTGATCAGCTCTTTAAACCATTGATGGGCTGGGCGACGGCATGGAGTTTTGATTGTTTAAAATTATGGTTGGAAAAAGAAATCCCCCCGCGCCTCTCATTTAATAAAAGTATGATCCATTCAATTGTAAGCATTGTTTTAGCTTTTATCTGGGTCTATCAAGGACTCGTTCCTAAAATCCTTTTTCAAGATGCGGGCGAGTTAGCCTTATTCAGAGGAACAGGAATGTTTCAAGGACATGAGGCGTTGTTTTTATATGCGTTAGGAACCGCCCAAATCCTCTTTGGATTGCTTATCCTTCGTTTTAGTAGAACAAAAATGCTTCATAGGATAAACATTCTGTCCCTTGTGTGTTTAGGTTTCGGTGCGTTGATGAGCCAATGGAGTATTTTTGCTGCTCCTTTTAATCCAACGACAATCACAATGGCGATGATCGGTTTATCCTTGATTGCATTGCTCAATGGTGATTTACCTAACGCTTCTAACTGTAAAAGACAACGAGTTCGTGGGGAGTGAAACAATGAGATCCATATATGAACAAGCTATGGGTGAATCTTATAAGAAGCTCCATCCGCAAATTCAGAAAAAATTCGGGCTGACAATTGATGAGAAGACGGCATGCCTATGTAAGGGCGTAATGGAGGAAATATGGGGCGGTCGTGCTTATATGTACCCTTTTCTTCAACTGGGTACATATAAGCACGTCACTTTTCCAGAAAGGGGAAGGGACATTCCGTTTACGCTGGAGAATTATGCGTATCAAAATTCTTACGGTAGCGAGTGTATGGCTTGGATACGGAAGTTTCATTTTGACAGAACACGACATTTCGATGCGACGATGATGTATAGTCCCAGTAGGCAAGGAATCGTAGACTATTTAGGAATTGATCAGGATTTGAAAACGGACATCGACATTTCCGTTTTGTCTAATGGAGGAATTAGACTTTCGTCAGGTCCATTGGCTTTTTATAAAAAAAGATTAAAAATTCCAATACCAAGCTTTTTTTCAGGCCATGCTGAGGCAGAGGAATGGTATGATGAGAAAGAAGAAACCTTTCATATCAAGGTAGAAGTGAAGAATAAACACTATGGAACGATTTTCGGATACAAAGGACGTTTTACAATTGAGTATTTTAGCTGTGCTGAAGATGAAATACCTGCGTATGCGAGGCCAAGATGTGGAGTGTATCAAGATTAGATCAAAAGAATACTTAGATCTGGCAAGTGTGCAGAGTGACCCTTATTCTAAATCTGGTCGTTTGAAACATTTGCGAAAGTAAGTAGTTGATTTATGGAATTCTCACAATTGTTATATTTTTTAATTGTGGTATGCTCATTTCAGTGCAATTATAGGATGTGAAGAAGCGTTGTTTACAAAAACAAAAATTTTTATCAGTTCAGTTGCTCAAGATTCACTCGCTCCTTTGCGAGTGAGTATGTGGGACCATCTAAAAGAGCTCGGGCACGAACCAATACTGTTTGAAAAAAATTTTGGTGCATGGGATGTCCATACACATCCTGTTCAAAAATGTATAGAATGTGTACGGCAATCAGATGCATTTTTACTATTCATATCAAATAAAGCTGGTACGTTTTATGAACAGTCTCAACGCACTGTAACCCACATGGAACTCATTGAAGCTTGTAACCGACAGAAAACCATTCTAGTTTTTGTGGAAAGTGATGTAAAGAAGGAGTATTTCGGGAGGGCGAAGGGCTTTGTAGAGGAGTTTGTGGATTCTTATAAAGATGAAACGGCCGCCTTCCCAAAGGCTTCCCAAATTGTTGAGACTTTACGGTCTTGCGAGTTGTCACCTCATATAGATCCTTATATTTGGTTTTTTATCCATGACATTGAGAGACGTGGAATCTATTTTGAGGATATATCCCTTGCTGTCGCGAATGACTGGAAAATGTATTTTAGTGACCTCTTACGAAGAGGCATCCAATTGATGCCTTTTAAAGACGCCATCGAAACGAATGAAGCCCAATTGGAGAAATATGATCTATTTTTCGACACGCTGACGAGTATTATACCAACTATAAATATCAAAGGATTTCATAACCTTGAAGTCTTCTTGGAATCCCTCCAACATTCGGTACATGGTGACAATGTAGAGCAAGATTATGGTTTCGTTCAGGAGGTTATAGGGTCTTTCAATACTTGTTCAGCCGTTACTTTATATAAGTTTCAGAAGGATCGCATGGTAGTCGTAGAGAAGACAGGTTCTGCTACTGGAGATGCGTATTATACTCTAGATGACAAAGACTCATTCGTTGCACTTACATATAATGATCCAGAGCGAGCAGATCAGGTGTTTTTTAAGGAATCAAATGACACCTTTTATTTTTGTCTCCAGCTTCCAGAGCATGTTTTAACATTTCATTTACCTTGTGGATCAGAATGGAACACTGACAAGTTCATGGCTTCCAAAGATATTGTGATACGTGCTATAATAAATAAAAATGCATTTGTGTTTGAATTGGCACGAATGTTGCTAGGAGGGATGCAACATGGCGAGTAAGGTGTATGTATCATTGAATGGTGTCGTTTCGGAAGCAATAGGTACTCAACCAAAAGATGCGCTCTTGTTTGCTCCTTCAAAGAAAAGTGTTTCGCAAGTGATTCATGAGCAACGTGCGAATCGGCGAAAAAATAGTCAGCTCATTAAAGAGCGACTTGATGAGGCCTTTAAAAGATAAAATAACCTAGACGCATTGCTTGCTGTATAACAGTCAAGCAATGCGTTTTATTATGCGCAGCACGATAAGTTTCGAAAACAGTGGGCGCTGTCGTTAAGTGAAAGAAAAATCTTGAAATAATGACAGAAGAAAAAGGAGCGACGTAGGCACTTTTAAAAACTATTCTTTTCAGGCACGCTCTTTTTATGAAATGTATGATGATCAAGTGGAGTGCGAGATTAAAGATTACAATAGAGGTGATTTAAAAACAACAAATTTAAAAAAGCTAACGGACCCTAGCGAGACACCTATTTCAAAACGATCTGGCTACTGACAAACGCTCGCTTTCCTCGTTCTTTGCATTGTCCGTGCAACAAATCCACTCCACCCAAGGCTTCGATGAATCGGCGAACGGTGTGCCACAACCTGAAAGAAACGATAGGTGGCTATTGAATTAATATTTCACATTGGCCAACTGCTCAGAAAGATTCCAGAGCTCATTGGCAACCTTTTGGTCAAGGGATTGTTCGGGCATTTTGGCTTCTTTTGGAAACCCGCGCGTCTCGTTCATTTTGTCGGGGCCGTAGTACCCTCCATCTTTTGCGTTTGGATTTGTCGCTGCATAAAGCGTTGGCAGGGCCCCTTGAGCAGCTGGTTGAAACATAAACCACATAGCGCGACGGAGAATGCCATTGATGCTGAACTTACCCGCTCCATTTGGCATAAGCTCCGTACGCGAAATGCCTGGATGGGCTGCAATGCTCCGCACGCCCCAACTAGCCACAACGCTGCGGCGATGTAACTCGAAGGCAAACATCAAACATGCCAGCTTTGATTGGCGATAAACAGGCATCGCTTTGTAGTGATGTGTCGCCTGCAGGTCGTTAAAGTCGATCACACCTTGGCGCGCAGCTACGCTGGAAAGTGTAACAACGACCGGATCTTTCCCTTTGCGAAGGAGAGGCATTAAGTGAGACGTCAGAGCGAAATGCCCAAGGTAGTTGGTCCCAAATTGCAATTCAAATCCGTCGTTGGTCGTTTTTCGGGTCGGTGGACTCATGACGCCAGCATTGTTAATTAACACGTCGAGTTTTTGAAGTGATGTACTCATACGTTGCCCGAATGCTCTCACGGATTCTAAATTGGCAAGGTCGAGCAATTCAAATTGAATATTGGCTGATGAGACTTGGTTGCGAATTGCATTCGCCGCCGCCTCCCCTTTAGCGGCGTTGCGGCCTGCAAGTATAACATCCATCCCTTTACCCGCAAGCACAAGGGCGGTTTCGTAACCTAATCCTCCAGTACCTGTGACAACGGCTGACCGTCCACGTTGAGATGGTATATCCACCGATCTCCAGTTATTTTCATGCCCCATTTTACAATCCTCCTCGAGTCTAGAATAATTGATACGTTCGGACGTTTTATCGCCTCTGCAATGGTGAACATTGGATTAACACGGAGTATCTACATTTAGTTTGGTTAATGTCTCTTTATCAATCACCTCACCACTTAAAGGGTTGACTGGGTGCTTCCGTCTGTTTCTATGGTAGCCGTTAAAGTATTGTCGAAGTCAAGAAAGATTTCATTTCGTCAATTTCACGATAATCAGTGTGAAAACAGTCATGATAACAACGTTTATACTTGGCGTTCTTCCTGTTTATGTTTAATCACATTAGAGTGTAGTTTAAGTCGACAGCATATTATTTGTCACAAAAAATACCCCTCGCGTATACGAAGAGTATTCCAACAGTCCCAAAATTAAGTATGAAAGTTTCCTAATTAATGTTCATTATGAAAGTCAACTTTATAAGAATCGTAAAAAGCGACTTTTAGTTCAATTAGGTTTAGATTCTTTTTTAATACATCGATTTGCCTTATTACTTCTTTACGGTGAGCGAGGATAATATCTTTCCTCAACTCTACGGTGCTTTCGCCATTTACACCCAATTCGATATATTTTTTGATTTCTTTAATAGGCATGTCTGTATTTCTCAGGCAACAAATGAATTTTACAATCCCTAAATCTCTTTCCGAGAATACGCGATTTCCCGCTTCGTTTCGCTCGACAAAAGGCAGCAGTCCTTCTTTATCGTAAAAACGAAGAGTATGCGTTGTTACGTCGCAAAGATTGGCAACCTGATGAATACTGTACAATCTCGCTCACCCCATAATAACTCATTTTTTACCCTAAACCTTGATTAAACTCTATTATATGGAATAACTACCCTTTGTTCAAATCTATGAAGGGTTTGAAGGGGGGATGGTGTCGTACTCAAAATTAATCATAGAATTGTATATAATAAGGTGAATCTCATTTCGAAGACAAGTTGATTTACTGAACTCATTTATCTCTTTAGACTTTGGGATTAAACAACCGATCGATCTTCTCACGATCATAGTCCAAAATCCAATCATTGAATTCGTCATAGAGCGGTTGCAAGTCCGCTTTATTAGCGGCGATGACATCACAACCTCGGTCATCGTAAAGATGGTAAATCATTTTCTTGGTCTCATTGACGAAATACACGTCTTTGGCATTTCCGGAAAGGCCCTTTGCAATCTGAGACGGTTGAGGAAAGTCTTCGTAGCTGATGGCCTCTAAAAGCGCCTGATAGCGAAAATCCTTCTTTTTACATGGAAGAATAAATCGATGCGTCACCATCTCACCACATTCTTCGTCAGCCTCATCTTCTATAAAGACGCTTGGCAGCAGCCTGTGCTGTAACTTCCGTATCACTTCGTTGTCTTTCACATAGTTGAGGTATAGCTTTAATGGTCTCTTTTGCAGGAAGGGATCTGTTCTCTCGCATTGAATGTCTGTAATAAGAAACATCTCGTCCGAATCATGAAACATATGATTAAAAATCCCAAGGCTTCTTTCTTTTATTTGCTGTAGGTTCTCACGTTTCTGGTGTTCAACCCAAGGCATGGATATTTCAAAACGAAGTCCATAACGCCATAAATAAAATAAGGGCGGTCGCAGCGTGAAATTGTCAAAGTGCTCTTTCAAAAACGAGAAGAAAAAATGATTCATAGACCCTCCAATGATTTTCATGTGGAATGATTTTATCTTATCAAAAGAAAGGAGACCTGCATATGCGCAGCAAAGCGGAGATGATGGACCTCGGCATGCAGTTCGCACAGTCTCATAAAGAAGTTCGACTATTCACCTTAGAGGGCTCACGAACAAACCCTACCATACAAGAGGACGTCTTTCAGGATTATGACTTCAGCTATTTTGTCACCGATATGGACGTGTTCAAGCAAAATGATGATTGGCTGGATGTCTTTGGTGAACGAATTTTAATGCAAAAACCAGAGGATATGGAGCTTTTCCCAGCAGAGCTTGGCAATTGGTTTTCCTATCTGATGATTTTTGCGGATGGCACAAAGATCGATTTGACATTAATTCCACTGAATGAGCACAAAGCGTATTTTGAGCAAAGTGACGGTCTCGTTGAAGTTCTGCTGGACAAGGATGACCTCATTCCAACATCAATCACAGCGACAGATCGGCATTATCATATTCTTAAACCGTCACAGAGAGCATTTCATGATTGCTGCAACGAGTTTTGGATGACCTCCACCTATGTAGCCAAAGGACTCGCAAGGAAAGAGATCCTGTTTGCCATTGATCATATGAATGATCCCTTTCGCCCGCAGCTGCTGACAATGCTGCGTTGGAAGGTCGGTCTTGAGACGGGGTTCTCCATTAGCATTGGCAAGAATGATAAATTTCTAAAAGCTTACATACGAGACGATACGTGGGCGAGGTTGTTAACGACCTACAACATGGAAACGTACGACAGCATGTGGCAGGGGCTTGATACGTGTATTGCCTTATTTAAAGAAACGGCTTTTTCAATAAAGGAATCGCACCTGTATAGTTATCCTGATGACAAGGGTATCCTCGCTTACTTAGAGCAAATGCAGCGTGATTATCGGTAAAAGTTCTTTCGAAAATGATTCCATGTCCTCTTCAAACTTTCGCCGCTTCTTCCGAAATATACGATAAGGAACAGATTGTCAATAGGGGTTTTTAATCTTCTGAAGACTGCATTTGTTCATACTTAATGATCGTTATATGTTGAAGAAGTATTACTGGGGGAGAAAAACATTGATTGATTTAACAGCAGATCGAAAAAAATTGTTCGACTATATTGGACTAACTGAGATGGACTTGCAGCTTTTGCATAAGGCACAGCCTGCTTTTGAGGATATTGTCGATGAACTCGTGGACGAGCTTTATACGGACATTCAAATGCAGCCAGAGCTATTACACATCATTAATCAACATAGCACGATCGAGCGATTAAAAGAGACACAGCGTTGGTACTTCTTGTCGATGACCGACGGAGTAATCAACGAAGAATATATTGAGCGACGTTTATTCATTGGCCGTGTGCACTCACGTATTGGTTTGACAACCAATTGGTATCTAGGCACCTATATTCTGTATCAGAATCTTGCGGCCAAGCATTTGCAACGAACAATTCCTGGCGAGTGGACAGAGGTTGTGTACGCCCTCTCTAAAATGTTTAACCTTGACTCGCAGCTCGTTCTTGAAGCCTATGAGGAGGATGAGAAGGCGAAGATTGAAACGTTGCTGACGAACCAAAAAGAGCTTGTCCAAGGCATTAGTGGAGCGATCCAGGAGCTTGGTGCCATGATGAATGAGCTTGGGGAGAGCAGTAAACAGGTCGCTGGCTCTGCACACGAAAGTGCTGAAATGCAAAAATTGACGCATGCCCACGTGGAACAGCTAGCCACTGAGATTGACTCAATTGACGCACTAGGATCGTCCATGAAGCATGTGGCGGATCAATCGCAAATGCTCGGCTTGAATGCAGCGATAGAGGCAGCTCGAGCTGGGGAGTCAGGACGGGGGTTCGGCGTAGTGGCTGACGAAATTCGCAAGCTTGCTAAGCTGTCAGAGGAATCGTTAACGACGGTTGAGGAGCGGATTCGCCATATTCGTGACATGCTAGGTAAAGTCCATGCAGGCTCAGACAAAGCCTTTGGACTGTCACAGCAACAGGAGGCCCTCTCTGGTACATTGGTATCCTTTGTCAAAACGATTGAGGCCCTTGCGGAGGAATTAGAAGCGTTGCGGGCAAAAGGAGTCTAATGTTAAAAAGCCACTCGGATTGCCGAGTGGCTTTACCTTTGAGGACGTAAGAGCATCCAGATCGAGAATGCCTATTTCTAGACTTCCCTGGAAAGATTTTAAGAATCGGATGCAGTAAAAGATTCATTGAATTCCTTAATAACGGCATCTCCACCTTCGTTTTTCCATGCGTCTATCGTATCCTGAAAACCTTCTTCGTCAAGCTGCCCAATGATATATTGCCATGTGGCATCACGAATCATTTGATTTAGCTGCTCGCCTTTTTGGGCATAAGTGTCAGAGTCCAATGCAACGACAGGGTCGTGTATCAGATATTCCTCATTCTCTTTAATCAGCTCTTCTGATAATTGTTGTATGTCAGAGGTGTGATACAGTTCGTAACGACCATTCGTAGCAGGTTCACCTATTTCGATGCTCCCATAAGGGTCGACTTCCCGATCCATGACTGCTTTATCCACAATGATTTCAGCACGACCTTCAGTCACCTGATAGTGCTCACCATCGATGCCAAACTTTAGTAGGTTCGCATTTTCGGGCATCATCAATTTGTCGTAGAAACTAAGGACTTGTAATAACTCTTCTTCGGTTTCTATAGCGCTTTTTGGAAACATTACTAGGTTTCCAAATCCCGGAATTGCCCAAATTTGATAGGTGCCATCAGGTCCCTTAACCTTGTTTTGAATACCGAACTCAATGCCGGGGTTAAGTTCAACGGCATCATTGTAAAGGCTTTGCACATCCCCCATCGAACCGACATACACGCCAGCCGTTCCATCCTTAAATTGCGCTTGCTGATCAGCTTTACTCGTGACCGGAAAGTCTTGATTCATAAACCCGTTGCTGTGAATATCTTTAAGGTAATTCATTGTTTCCATATATTCTGGAAACATAAAGCTAGGTAGGAGCTGCCCGTCTTGTTCGCCCCAATTGTTTGGTGTATTGAACCAAGAAGAAATCGTTTTAAATGCACCGTATTCAAGATCATTTCGATCTGTAAGTCCAATTGTATCATCTAGACCATTGCCATCGGGGTCAGCTTCTGTAAACGCTCGAAGCATCTCGTAAAACTCAGCAGTGGTCGTTGGCGCATCTAGACCTAGGTTTTTCGCCCAATCCTTCCGATAAATCATCCCTTGGCGAGAGAGAGGGCGCCCTTGATAGAGGGAATACAGTTTGCCATCAACCATTGAATTTTGCAGAATCTGGTCATCAAGCTTGCCTAGGTGTTCAAACTGATCAAGGTAAGGGCCAATCTCCCAAAACTGTCCATCTTTAATCGCTTCTTTAAATAAAACAAACGTCGACTGATTTCCGATATACACAGCTTCTGGGAAAGAGTTGGTCGCAAAGCTAGCATTCAGTCTTTCCCCGTAAGTATTGCCAGGGACCCATTGTATATCTATATCTGTGTTCGTGTTCTCTTCTAAAGCGTTTAGAATCTTGTCGTCGGGAACTTCAGCAGAATGCAATACAGCCATCATGGAAAAAGAGAATGGGGAATCTTCGTTGCTAGCGTTATCACTAGTAGTAGTATTATTTGAATCGTTCTCATTACTGCAACCGAAAAGCACTATAATCATTAACACACTCAGAGTTAGAAAATAAGATCGCATGTGTATTACCCCCGTCTTTAATTAATTGTATGTCATTAACAAAACAATTCACTTGAACGTAAATGTGAGTCCTACGATTTGGTCGTTTTAAGAATCAGTCTCAGCGAAAGATTCATTGTATTCCTTGATAGCAGCATCTCCACCTTCGTTTTTCCATGTGTCTATGGCTTCCTGAAATCCGTCTTCATCGATCTGGCCAATGATGAATTGCCATGTTGCATCTCGGATGATGATATTCAGCTGTTCACCTTTTTGAGCGAGAGTGACCGAGTCTAATGCCACCGTGGGATCGTGAATTAAGTACTCTTCATTTTCTTTAATTAGTTCTTCTGCTTTTCCTTGTAAATCTGTGGCGATAAAGGCTCCATACCGTCCATTGGTAGCAGGTTCACCTATTTCGATGCTGCCGTATGGGTATACTTCACGATCTATAATCGCTTTATCGGCAATAAGTTCAGCACGACCGTCCGTCACCTGATAGTGCTCACCCTCGATGCCCCAATTTATTAGGTTGGCATTTTCAGGCATCATTAACTTGTCATAGAAGCTAAGAATTTGTAATAATTCTTCTTCAGATTCCACAGAACTTTTTGGAAACATCACTAGATTTCCGAACCCTGGAATCGCCCAAATTTGATAGGTGCCATCAGGTCCTTTGATTTTGTTTTGAATGCCGAATTCAGTTTCAGGGTTAATTGCAGCGGCGTCCTCATAAAACCCTTGTATACCAGATAGCGAACCGACATACACGCCAGCTGTTCCATTCTTGAATTGCGCGATTTGATCTGTTTTGCTCGTAACAGGAAAATCTTGATTCATTTGCCCTTTACTGTGAATACCTCGAAGGAACTTCATCGTCTCCAAGTATTCTGGAAACAAGAAACTTGGGAGGAGCTGACCATCTTTTTCGCCCCAATTGTTTGGCGTATTAAACCAGGAAGACATCGTTTTAAATGCGCCGTACTCGAGATCACTTCGATCCGTGAGACCAATCGTATCATCGAGGCCGTTGCCATCCGGATCATCTTCCGTAAACGCGCGAACCATCTCAGCAAACTCATCGGTCGTCGTTGGCGCTTCTAACCCTAAATTATCCGCCCAGTCCTTCCTGAAAATGAATCCTTGACGAGAAAGGGGACGTCCTTGATAAAGAGAATAGAGTTTGCCATCAACCATTGTGTTGCCTAAAACTTGTTCATCGAGTTTGCTTAAATTCTCGAATTGGTTTATATAAGGACCAATCTCCCAAAACTGACCGTCCCGAATCGCTTCTTTAAATTGAACAAAGGTGGTTTGATTTTTCATATACACAGCATCAGCAAATGAATTCGTTGCAAACGCAGAATTCAACCGTTCCACATACGTGTTGTCTGGTACCCATTGAATGTCAATGTCTGTGTTTGTGTTTTCCTCTAAAGCATTTAGAATTTTGTCATCAGGTACTTCAGGGGTGTGCAGGTTTGCCATGATTGAAAAAGCAAATGGTTCGGGCGGGGCATCTTCAGTTTCTGTCTGACCGGACTGGTCGGCGCTTTCGTTTTGTTTTGAAGCGCTTTCATTGTTGGAACATGCAAAAAGACCAAACACCATAAACAATAAACCAACATACGACAAACTGCGCATATTATCAGCTCTCTTTCGCTAAAAAAGTTTAGTTGTTTATAATTAGTTTACTAAATGAAATATGAATTGTATAGTGTTTTTTTTATTTTCTAAATTCAATGTTGAGCCTACGTATTTTGATCTGTGAAATGTGAGTTGAATTAAAAAAACCGCCCAATGAATAGGGCAGCAGTGTAAACGTGTATATTACGACGAATGTTAAATTAACCTTGTCCTTGTTGATGTGTTTGTTGTGAATTCACCAATAACGCAGATGATTCACGTATGACGAGTTCAGTATCGACCAGTATTTTTAACGTATCATTCTCTTCTTCGTTTTCATTCGCACGAATCAATTTTTCAACTGCCAAAGAAGCGATTTTGTCTTTCTTTACATGGATTGTTGTAAGCTCAGGTGTTACTACCTTTGATTCGAAAATATTATCAAAGCCTACAACGGATATGTCGTCAGGGACACGTAATCCAACATTTGTAATGGACTTAATCGTACTTATGGCCATGTAGTCACACTCACAAAACAAGGCTGTGGGTAAGTCATTCCTCCCAGCTAACTCCTTCTCAAACTGTTTTTGCGACGTAATATCTGTCGGTGGGAGATGGAAAAAA
Source organism: Aureibacillus halotolerans (assembly GCF_004363045.1). Lineage (NCBI taxonomy): Bacteria > Bacillati > Bacillota > Bacilli > Caryophanales > Bacillaceae > Aureibacillus > Aureibacillus halotolerans. Next base: position 857 of record NZ_SNYJ01000018.1, on the reverse strand, counting down.
TTCTGCTTGCTGATCTGCAAATCTTGATCAGCGAGAGCTTGTAAAAACGCTTTTTTACGCATTTCAAAATTGTACATTCGCGTTGTCGATTCAACATAGCCGATAGTTGTATGACCTAAATTTAATAAATGTTGAACAGCTTGATGTGCCCCTAGCTCATTATTCATCACAATAAAATTTACACCAGTCGATGGAAAACACGTATCAAGAACAATCATATTTGAATGCAGGGTAGGGATAATGTTCATATGTTCCTTGGTAAGATTTGTCCCTAGAAACAATATGCCTGCTGATTTTTGTTCAAACTCCAATCGACGGATATCTTCAAACATAGATTCAATTCGAACTGGAGAAACAATGAGAGAGTAGCCTTTCGATCCTGTAGTTTTGTCTAAACTATGAATGAATTCTGTGAAAAATGGAAGTGTGTCGTACTGCTCAGTAACGATCCCAGCATTTATAGAAACAACCAAGCGGAGTAATTTAGAGGAAGCTTCCTTCATCGGTTCGTTTAATAAGGGACGAGTGATATATCCATGTGAATGAGCGATCTCAATAATTTTCTTCCGCGTTTCTGCACTTACCCCTTTTTTTCCGTTTAATGCAAGCGACACTGCGGATTTCGAGACGTTGGCCAGCTTGGCAATATCATCAATTTTCATACCTTTCAATTCACCTCTTACAACCTAATTAGTTTCACTGTTGATTTTTTTGTTAATTGTATCACAAAGTAGTCTGCACCTCACTAGCGTTGCATTAAAAGTACTGATCATTAAAAATACAAAGAATGTTCAATAAACAAGTCGTTATACAATGAAAAAACCCTTTACAATGGAGGGAGAGGTGGTCACCTGTCC
>NZ_SNYJ01000017.1:27044-80935 GCF_004363045.1 Aureibacillus halotolerans | reverse complement strand
GTCATCGATTAAAGCATCAGCAGAAGATATTTAAAGACTAAAAAGTGTTCATCGTTAATGAGCAAAAAATGTCCAATTGGGGTTGACGGTTACACTATTACCCGTATGAATTGAAACAGAAGCAAGATTTAGATCCGACCTTTATAAAAAGATGGCATTCAGATTTTAGAAAAATGAATACAAAACTGCTTTGTCATTATGATATGGGATACCTTAAAAATTGGTTGGGATTTGATGAACTCCCGAGAGAAATAGATGATGTAACTCATGACGACTTACAAAAATTTATTGAAGAGATGTACGGAGATTTTGGAATTATAGAAAAAAACAAGGGTTGCGAACTTGAAGTATATAAGTTTAATGATATTATCGAGTACATAAATTTATCGAAATCGAAGGCTATTGCTGTCATTGAAGAAACGATTACATAGGTGCCGATATAATGTCTGGATTAAATTTACAAATAAAAAATTAAGGAAAATGAGGAGACGTTTTCATGAAAGGGAAAGTACAGTTGGTAAGAGCAAATGAAGATGACGCTGAAGCAATCACGAAAATGATGGTTTCCGTAGAAAATAACGAAAGGAAAAGGTGGTATGAGGATGGCGATGGGCCTTACATTCCCGGCTTTGATTCTGTTGATATGCAAAAATACCATCAGTGGAATGAAGCTTATTTTAAAATATTGTTCGATGGAGAACTTTCGGGCGTTATTCTCATCTCGCATACAGGCAGAGAGCATGCGCGATTAGATCGACTCTTTATCGATCCCTCTTGGCAAGACAAGGGTATAGGATCGACGGTTATTACACTAATTGAGAGTATGTATCCGCAGGTCAAGCTATGGACGTTGGATACTTTTCAAAAAAGCACGCGAAACCACCATTTTTACGAGAAGATGGGTTACAAGCTGGCGGGCGAGGATGAGTATGAGCGATATTATTTTAAAACTATAGAGGAAGAAAGTCATAATCAGGATGAGTATACGTGCGATAAAAATTTTAACCATCACAATTTCCGTCATTGCAACATGCAAAATGTTGATTTCTATAGCGTTAATTTGCAAGGCGCACACTATACAAATATGAATATGAGTCATGTCGTATATCAAAACAGCAATTTAAGTCATAATCGGTACACCAATACAAATATGAGCCATTCTGTATTCGGAGATTCTAATATGAACGCTACCGAGATTTGCCATGTCTCGATGGCGGGGGCTTATTTACACGATATTAAGCTGGGAACTGGCAAAGATAAAATACCGCTGGTCATGGAAAGATGCGAGCTTATGGGCAGCAGCATACTAGACTCGAATCTTCAAAATCTGTCCATTGTCAATTGTAATCTGGAAGGAATGACGATTGATGGAATACATGTGAGCGAGTTGCTTGAGGTTTATAAGAAACAGCAATCATAAGACAATGATTGGACAAGTAGGCACGGAGAGGAAAATCAGCTTAACAAATCATAGATCTATGTTTTAACATGAATAATGAATCATTTATCCGGATTTTAAGGTCGATACTATGAGCCAAAATGATTACGAGACGAGGCGAAAAACATGTTTGAGATGATCAACGTGACCTCAGAGAATGTTCATACATATGGTTTTTTTTGCATGAGGAGTAAACCGAAAGAAGAAGGGTATCAAAGCAAGTTACAATGGTTGAAAGAACGTTTTAAGGATGGGTTAAGTCTAAAGATCATTCAAGAAGACGGGAAGCAACGAGGGTTTATTGAATACATTCCAGGTGAATTCACGTGGAGAGCTGTTAACGCGAAGAAATATATGGTCATTCATTGTTTTTGGATCGCCGGAAAAAATAAGGGGAAGGGGTTCGGTAGTACGTTATTAAATGAATGTATAAGGGAAGCAAAAGCTATGAACTTATCTGGGGTTGCATTAGTGACGAGCGAAAGAGGATGGTTGCCTAATAAAACGTTCTTTGAGAAAAAGGGTTTTCGGCTTGTTGATCAGATTGCAGAGTTTGAACTAATGGCATTGGACTTCAATGGTGAAGGCACTCCACGTTTTTACGACTGGCAGGAAACAGCAAAAGACTATAGCGATGGAATAACAGTTTTTAAATCAGACCAGTGTCCTTTTATTCACGACGCTGTACTCAACTTAAATGAGGCGGCAGAAGAACTTGATATTAATGTAAAAGTCATCGAATTGGACCATTTCGAAATGGCACAACAGAAATCTCCTACACCTTTTGGCGTGTTTACGGTGGTTTTTGAAGGAAGAATCATTTCTTATCATCCTCAGACGAAGAATAAATTTGTTAAGCTATTGCAGGAAAATAAGGCATGAAGTTATTTCCTCGATTAGCTCATTTGAAGGTAGAGGAATATGCAAACTAAAAAGAGTTTTTTTGCATTGCTCCTTTTCGATGTCCTTACACTTGGCATTCCTTTATACTTCCGTAATGTAGCTAAACATCCGAAAAAGACGCTTAAAATCTCAGCTGTGGTATTCCCGTTTATTTTTATATTTCTATGGATCATCCTTCTTTGGTGAAGCTTATAATCCTAATATATTTGGTTTGCGCAGATTAAATCGTCTTTCTAGGAGGTCCATTATGAAAGCGCTCATACATATATTTTTGATTGGTGTCTTGAGTGTAACCTTATTAATCGGTTGTAGTGAAGGAGATACGCAAAGTGAGGTGCCTAATTCATCGAGGGATGTATTGGAAGGAATTGTGCAAGAAAAGGACGCTACGACAATCCTTATATCAAACGGTTCTGAAGGGTCAATGTTGTACAGCCTTGTGACAAAGGACGTTGCGTATGATGCGGATGTTGGAGATAAGATTAAAGTATGGACGACGGGACAATATCGAGAAAGCTATCCTGTCCAAGGAGTAGCAACAAAAATTGTCACTACAGAATAATGTACTGCATGAACGCCAGCAACTCATAACTTTTGTTCAATGACGTTACGTATTTTACTATCCCATTTAGGAGAGATTTGATGAGTGAAACAATTCATTTAAACGCTATGAAATACCCGGATGTTCTGCATTATGAATGGCACGGCGAACGATTACTGCAAACGGATGAGTATATTGCGGTCCTCTGTAAACCGGGCAGAGAGCTGATTCATCATACAAAGAACAACGTGTTTACGATTCACAATACCTCGCTAGAAATTTTCTTTTTTAAAGAGTGGTGCACTGTGGCCATCGAATTCGAGCAGGGGCAGATTGTCTCCTATTATTGTAACGTGGCGATGCCGTCAGTGCTTGAAGAGAACAAGTTGCATTTTATTGATTTAGACCTTGATCTCGTAAAGGAAAAGAACCAAGCGTGGACCGTTGTGGACGAAGACGAGTTTGAGGAGAATCTTCTAAAATATAAGTACCCATTAGAGCTTCAAGAAGAGGCACGGAACGCACTGGTACGGCTACAAGAGAAAGCAAAACGTGCCGAATTTCCTTTTAATGAAACCGTGTTACATACGATGGGCATTGAAATGCACCATTCTTTCTCTACATAAGAAAACCTTTCTGATGGTTTCACATAGAAAGGTTTTGTCAAAGCTCATGTATTAGGTCGAAACGATCCCTTTCTCGCAGTACTGTTTCAAATTCAACAGAAACATGGCCCAATGGTAATTGCATAGTCGATAATAGTCCGTGACATCTCGCCATTCCATATGGCGCAGAATAATGGTCGTTACGCCTGCCGTTTCAGTTAAGTCGAATGAGATCTTTGTGCCGATCCATTCGGGGTGAGAATCGATACAAAACCAAACAACTTTTTGATTAGGCACTAGCTGGTCGATGCGCATGTCGGTCTTATCGTCGTCTGGGGCGAATCGGAATTCACTTACCCCGCCAACATCCTCGCTTACTCGCAGATCACGTGTCCACATCGCTGCCAATCCCTTCTCAGTGGTGAGAGTGCGATAAACGTCCGCTATGGGCGCTTTGACCTTTAGCAAATGTTCAATATTCATGTCTGTGCCTCCTTTGGTTTTTTAGTCTTCCTTTCATTGTAGCAAAGGAGATACGTGACATTTCTTCTTGATTGCTTTATTGAAAAAACATGCTGAAGAATAAAGTCCAGTCCATCTCAACACCTCCAACCCATGCTATACTAATCTAACTAGGAGTGTGATTTGACATGTCCGACAACAAACAAATGCTTTCCATGCTACAAACGATACAAGACACAATGCACGGCTTCAACATAAGGTTTGACACGTAGTCAGATCAGACGTTGAAACCGTTAAAAGAGGTACTGAAACGATTCGCACTATGGTTGCTGATCAAGCCGAACACCTCACAGAAATTCGCTCCTAGGAAATATTCATCATCAAACGACCACAAGAAATCAAACTAGACGAACAGTCGGCGTGTATAATCGCTGGCTTTTTCTTTAATCTCATCGATTAAATCAACCACCAAAAAAGAAAGAGGAGAGCCGATGTTTAGTGATTTGAGGGAAAACCACCCAAACGTTCCAGGGAAATTGATTACGTTTTGCGGTGTGGATGGCTCGGGGAAGTCGACGATGATCGAGAAGCTTGCTGCATATTTGCGTGCCAAGGGTCATGACGTTGTTGTCACGATGCAGCCAACTCCTGAAATGAGAGAGTTGGCTATTTTTAAAACGTTCATTTATGAACCTGAAAAACGAGACCAAATTGATTATCGCGCCCTTCAGCTCTATATGCTTGCAGATCGCCTACAGCATAGTAAAGAGGTGATTGAGCCGGCGTTAGCGAAAGGGGCCTATGTAGTTTGCGATCGTTATATTTTCACGATGCTTTCCACGCTTCTTACAAGAGGGCATCGCCCGGAGCCTTGGATGAACGAAATAATTTCCTATATTCTACGGCCTGATGCTGCCTTTATTATGGATGTGGATTTGAAAAGCTCCATTCAACGCATCAAACAGCGGAGGTCTTTTGAAGATTCATATGTAGAGCGCGACCATTTGAAGAAGAGCCTTCACGCTTATCGTGACGTAGGAAAAATGTTTAAGGCGCATATGTTGAATTCATCCTCATTACCTATTGAGGAAGCGAGCCATCAGGTGTTCAGCATTGTCGATGAACTGTAGTCCATAGAATAGATAAAGACTAACAAAAGAAGGAGAACTCACATGTACAAGCACATCATTTGGGATTTTGATGGGACTCTTTTTGACACGTACCCCGTCATGGCAAAGACCTTTCAGGAAGCCCTTATGGAACAAGGGTTGGAAGAGCCGATGTCAGACGTACTAAAAAGACTAAAGGTGTCTGCGACCTTTGCGCTGCAACATTACGAGAAGGAACATCAGATCAACATCGATCGTTTAAAGGCCTACCAAGAAAGTAAAAAAGCAGATGAGCTAAAGGTATCAAAACCGTTTGAAGGAATTGAAACGATCTGTCAGCATATCCAAGATACAGACAGGAAAAATTATTTGTACACGCATCGAGGCGAATCTTCAATTGAATTATTGAAAATGCATGGATTGTATGGCTATTTCACAGACTGTATAACGTCCACACATGGCTTCGAGAGAAAACCAAATCCGGCAGCGCTCCGTTACTTGATCGAAAAATATTCAATGGACCCGGCAGAAGCAATTATGATCGGTGATCGAGAGCTAGATTTACAATCAGGGAAAAATGCAGGCATTGACGCTTGTTATTTTGCTGAGGCACATGAGAAAAGTGAGTATGCGGATGTCACAATACATACCTTTCAGGAGCTGTATTCGATCATTTAATCAATGAGGTGCAATGAAATGGAGATAAACATTAGGGACATGGAGAAAGAAGAGCTTCACAGAATAAGGGAGATTGACAGGTCAGAGAAAGTGCGGCTTATGTACGTTTACGAAGGGGGTTCTCTGAAGACCGTTGAACAGAATAATGATGTTCCAAGGTGGAATGAGGCGCAAGTCGAAGAGAACATTAAAATGCTTGCAGCAAAACTTGAAGGTGAGGGAAAGCTTGTTGGCGCCTTTGACGAAAATCTATTGGTTGGCATAGCGGTTCTTGGGAACACATTTATTGGGGAACATGAAGATGAGCTGCAAATGTCGTTCATGTATGTCAGTGATCAATATCGTAGGCAAGGGATAGCAAAACGATTGATGGATAGAGTCTGCGAACTGGCAAAGGAACGAGGAGCAAAACGCTTGTACATATCCGCTACGGAAACGGAATCTGCGGTTGGGTTTTATTTGAACTACGGATGTACACTTGCCTCAAAGGTGAATGAGGATTTGTATTCTCTCGAACCAGAGGATATTCATATGATTAAGGAGCTATAAGGCTGTGGTGTTTTTGCGCACAGTCTTTTTTGTGTTGGCAGGAGACTGAATTGTATGATATTATATGTGCAACAATAAAGTTGCACATATATATTGAGGAGGATGTATCATGCCAGAAATCACAGTATTACGCAGTATTTGGATTGACGCGACTCGGGAGCGCGTTTGGCAAGCTGTCACAGACGAAAATATGCTTTCACAATGGTATTCGCCAGGTTCGCCTTGGGAGATTCCGGAGCTGAAGGTAGGGGAACCGGCATTTTTTCACCATTCGCCAAATGCGTATCACGAGGGGACAGAGGTCGTTACGATGGAGGCGACAATCGATGCATTGGACCTGTTGTCCAGGTTTTCGTTACGTTGGGTGGATGAACCGACGACGGTCACTTCCTTTATTTTAAAAGAGGAGGATGGCGGAACTCTCGTGACCTTGACGGAAACAGGCTATGACACAGAGGAAGATGCAAAATTGACGGAAGAGGGCTATCAGCTGTCGCTCGAAAATCTCCAAGCGTTTGTTGACGGTAGGAGTTTGCCTCATTGAGTGCAGAAGCCATTTTCACAGCCCTTGGTGAACCTGTACGAAGAGACCTGCTGGAGACGATTGCTGCGCAAGGTCCACAAACGGCAACAGAACTCTCCCGTAATTTTCCGATCACTCGTCAAGCCATCCTCAAGCATTTAAATGTGCTCGAAGGAGCGGCTCTAGTAACGGTTCAACAGCAAGGGAGAGATAAACGTTATGAGCTATCGACAGCACCGCTGAATGAATTGACGGCATGGGTGGAAGCAATCGGCACAAGGTCAGAGGAACGACTTCAACGATTGAAAGCGATGTTGGAGAGCGAGGAATGAATTGATTTCTACGAGCTCATCAAATTTGAGTGGTATGGGGTGGTTGTCATGAAGCGTATAGTAATAATTTTCTTATTAGCAGTAGTAGCTACGGGATGTGTTCATAATGGCACCGAAAGCATCTCTATTACCGCGAGCAAAGCGTATAAATTAATCGAAAGTGATCCGTCAGCGAATTTCTTTTTTCTTAATGACCGACCATACGTAAGAAACGAGGGAATTGAAGTCGGACCAGAGCAAGTAGGCGACTTAGCGGGGGAAATTGAAAGTATTTATTCGAAAGACCAGAAATTAAAGGATCTTATGTCTACTAAACTTCCAGTTGGAACAGAAATATATCACGTTAAAAATGATAATACGGTGGATCAAATGATTGTTAAAGAAAATGCCAATTTTATTATGTACACAACATTGGTAGAAGGTTAAGCTTTTCCCTAAACTAAAGCATTTGAACGCTTGCATCAAATTTGAGTAGTATGGGGTGGTCGTCATGAAACGGCTTCTAATGGTTCTATTCATTGTGCTTGTTACAGGGTGTAGTGAACCAAATGAGTCTGAGAGCGAGATTGTAACTACAACGAGTATGGAAAGCGTAGCGAATTTTACGATCGAGAATGACCCCTCTGCGGATTTCTTTTTTCTTAATGACGTAGTGTACTTACGAAATGAAGAAATTAAAGTCGGGATGGACAAAGTAGGAGACCTAGCGGGAAAAATTGAAAGTATGTATTCGAAGGGCGAGAAATTCACCAATTTTATGTCTACTAAACTTCCTGTTGGAACGGAAATATATCAAATAAAAAATGAAGTCTCCATAGATCACATGATAGTTAAAGAAAATGACAAACTTGTCATGTACACGGCATTACCCGAGGGTTAAGTTTTCCCCCATACCATTTGGAAGGAAGAACAGACCAGTGAATCTCTCAGTAAATCATAAGGACATAAACTATGAAACTCCAGCACCTGTTTAAAGAGGGAATTTTGCAGTGTCGTGCATTAAGTCCTGGTTATGAAGGTCATGCCAGCGATGTTTGGCTTGTGAGGACTCCCAAGCAAGAAGTGGTTGTTCGAGCATCTAGAATGATGGGTGAGCCAAGCAGCCCATTTTGGTGGGGGTGCCAGCAGCTTTTTGGCATTGATCCAAGGCGAGTGCATCAGCTTGAAAACATAAACAATGCGTTGCAAGAACTAAAAGAAATTCCTGTCCCGCGAGTACTTCAAAAAGGATTCATCGGTCAAAGAGAATGTGTGATCGTGGAGAAAGTGGAAGGTGACGTGCTACAGCAGTTTGAAGATCAGCCTGCTTCGGTTCTTGAAAGTCTTGGCGAAGGGCTTGCCTGCATTCACAAGCAGGAGCATACCTATGTGGGGAGCCCAACAGGCGATTTCCAAGTAAAGCTGGAACATTTTCACACCCATTGCATTGATGTTATGGAGGCGATGATCAGCCGATTTTATTCGAAAGATCAAGACATCGCAACCAGTCTGCCCAATATGGTGGTCCAACTTAAGGAATTGCCAGCTCCAACGTCAACCGCGTATGTCATGGTGGACATGGATTCAACACAGTTTCTTTCTGATCAAGTCTCGATTACCGGCCTTGTTGACACGGAAGCCTACGTGATTGCGCCGAGAGCCTTTGACTTCATTGGTTTGGAGTATATTCTAGATGCGCCTGCTGCGGAAGCATTCAAGGTTGGTTATACACGTGTGTTGCCCCTGCCTTACTTAAAAGAGTGCCGCATGCCCTATCGTTATCTTTATCGGCTGCTTGAAGTCCAGGGGAGAGTACCGGTAAAGGAGTGGCTAGACCAGAAAGTTTTGTTTTAAACTGAGATACATCTCAAAGCTTTCCCCCATATCATCTGGAAGGACGAACAAACCAGTGAACCTCTCAATCAACCATATAGAATGGATTGACAAAACCACAAGGCTTGATCAGCTGCTGGAACAACACACAAGCTTCACAACAGAAACGATGAATCAAGGCACGGAAGCTGAGGTCATCAAGGTATGTGCCCCGCAAGAAAGTTTTGTGCTAAAAGTGTGGAACAAGGTGCACGAGCCGGACATTCAGCTTCAATATCAGTTGTTACTTCTTCTTGCAGAACGAGGGTTAGCCGTCCCAGAGCCTTTAGGATGGGGGACAAATGAGCATGGGAATAAGGTGCTTTTAACAACCTTTGATGGAGATGCCATTGAAAATTTGAACAATGCATCGATGCGTGCATTTGCTCACATTCTGCAAAGCATTCACCAACTTGACGTTCAAAACATAGCAGAAGTGTCATTCCCTGTCTACGAATTCAAAGCGTATTTCTTTTCTGAAGCGCAAGCATATCCTGATCTCACTGCCACACTTAAGCTGCTGTTTGATCACGTACAGATCAGACAGGATCGGATCATTCATGGCGATTTTCATATGGAGAATATTATTGAAAAGAATGGCGACTTTACCGTGATCGACTGGACAAATGTGCAGGTAGGAGATGATCGCTATGACGTTGCTTGGTCAACGCTTTTAATGAAAATTTATATATCGGACAGCAAGGCAGCCACATTTCAGTCTGCCTATTGGGAAGAAACAGAGACGGATCAGGATGAAATCGATGTTTTCGAAGCATTTGCCTGTGTGCGATGGCTTTTGCTATACCGACTGGACCGCGTACCGTTAAGGCAAAAGACCATTCAAAACGTAAAACGAACCATTGCGAGAAATCCATTTCTTAAAGAGTGGTTGATCTCAGCGACATGAGAGAACGAGCGGCGGTTATCATTATCGAGAAAGAACAGGTCGCACTTATTCGACGAGTGAGAGAGGGAGCGACGTATTATGTGTTTCCAGGGGGCGGCGTAGAAGCAGGCGAAACGACAGAACAGGCAGCGAAGCGAGATGCGTTTGAGGAGCTTGGTGTGACCGTTCAAATTAGCAGTACATTAACCACTATTGAATCCAATGGCAATGAAACTTACTATTTTGCGCAAATCATTGAAGGAGCATTTGGAACAGGGACAGGAAAAGAATTTACGGAAGGTAGAGGAAGCTACGAACCTGTTTGGGTGGAGCTTTCCGTGCTAAGTAAGCTCGATGTGAGGCCAGTGGATGTGGCGGAGATGGTAAAGACGTTAGTGTGACAAGACTGTTGGACGCTAAGAATGACTGGTGAGACAATGGTAAAAAAATCAGGCTGAGAGAAAACGCTTGTCTTATCTAAACGCAAAGCCTTCTGAGTCTCGGAGTTACCATTAGGGCAATGAGAACCGGAGAAGGCAAAGCAACAAAGAAAGCGAACGTTTCTCATCAGCCTGTTAGCTTATGCTTTCTAGGAGGGTGGTACCTACAAGCAAAGCTTGGTCACCGTTTTATCACAATGATCGTTTATTATTGATCCGTTGGAGGAACAGAGTCCTCGTTGATTACTCTCGCCTGATCGGTAGGCGGAAGTTCTTTGATCGGGAAGACACCTATGTTCCCATTGCCATCGTGGAAGTAACCGTCCTCGTAAAAGTAACCGTCCTCTTTGGCTATTTTCAGTTGTTCTTCGTGACTAAATCCCGTGGCATTGTCAGGCTCGGCTGCAGACTGATCCACTGGAGGCGTGCTGTCAGACCCTAAGGCAGCTGCGGCAGTTCCGGTGGCACCAACAATGATGAGTGATGTAGTTACCAAAGCGACCGTCTTCTTTTTCAGTTTTTTCATAGCGAGCATTCGTATCAATCTCCTTTTTACTAATTTTCCGTCACCGGAAAGTGTGGCACAAAACTGGCTCGGCGCGTTCGTTCTGCCTGCAATCACATGGAGAAGAGTCTCACCATAGCGAATACGCTGAGCGTGGGACATTTCCTTCACTACTTCCTCGTCACATGCGAATTCGCTCCAGACATGGATTTCTTTCCGAAGCAAATAGGCTAACGGGTTAAACCAATGGATGGCATTGGCGAAAAGGACAAACAGTTTGACCCATAAGTCGTTGTGCTTCAGGTGGACAAGCTCGTGGTGAAGGATCATGTCCATGTCTACGTCCATAGGGCTGAAATCCGATGGAAGGACAATTGTTGGTTTGAAAAAGCCAACGAGAAGCGGGCTTTTAACACTGGAGCATTGTTTGAGACTGACGGATCTTTTCACGCCAATGTTGTGTCTGATTTCTTCTAATTGTTGCAGCAGTTCATGATCTACCGCAATTGGCGATGCTTGTGCTTCGAGCTCCTTGACAAAACGGTGGTAGCACCATAGTTGCCAAGTAAGGAAAACCACGGCTCCAGCTGCCCAGACTGCGATAATCAAGTAGCTGAATTCTATTGAGATTGTCGTCATACCCGACGCTTTCAGTGAAGAAGATACAGCACCTTGATCCATTCTAGTCATAGACTCGCCAGTAGATGGCAAAGTAAACGATAGCCATGGAACGACGACGGCTATGGGAACGACATAAAACCCGGTCGCCATTTTACCAATCATGTAACGCCACTTTGCCGGGAAGATGTTTTGCGAAGCGAGTTTTAGCAGCAACATGCAAGCTACGACAGCACTTCCAGCAGCAGACAGTGAAAACAGCGTATCAAGAATAGTATTCATCGTAGGCACCTACTTTTTTGAGAGCCATTTTTTCAGCTCATCAATATCCTCATCAGAAAGCTTTTCGCCATCATATAGCGCGGAAACCATATTTCTGACCGACCCTTCGTAATACCCATTAAGAACATCTTGGGCTTCACGAATTTTGTAATCCGCTTTGGAGAGGCACGGTGCGTACGAGTTCGTTCGTCCTTTCCGTGAAGCAATCCTCAGATATTGTTTTTCAACCAACCTAGACAAAAACGTAGAGATGGTTTGTGACTTCCACTGTCTTCCTTTATCAGCGAAAACCTGCAATAACTCGCTTGATGTCACAGGATTTTCCTGCTCCCAGATCACCTCCATCACTTCTAATTCTGTGTCAGACAACTTTTGCGCAATGTTCATGGCGTACACCTCTTACACTGTTATGCGTCCATAACAGGTTATTACTACTTTTCGTAGTGATGTTAATTTACTACGTCTTGTAGTTATTGTCAAGAAGGAAACCAAAATTTAAAAATGGTACTGCTACGGATATTTGTTATTGTCGTTGAGTAGCCCGATTTTAAGTCACATTAAACAGGGAGAGAGTGGGCGAACACTGTAGTCGCTTATAAAAAGGAGAAACAGGTCTTCATGAAGAACTAGGAGATTAAGCACTAGTCCTCTATACTTCAAAAGTAGGTTGTTTCTTATTATTCCTTAAAGGGAGTGGTATAAGTGAGACCAAATATTCTATGGATATGTACCGATCAGCAGCGGTTTGATACGCTGGGATGCTATGGAAATGAGTTTGTGAAAACACCTAATATCGATCGGTTGGCGGAAAAAGGTGTGCTTTTTGAAAAGTGTTACAGTCAGAGTCCTGTGTGTACGCCGAGCCGGGCGAGTTTTCTAACGGGGAGGTATCCGCAAACGAATTGTTGTCGGCAAAATGGTCAGGCGATTCCGAAAAATGAGGTGTTGGTGACGAAAATCCTTGCGGATGCTGGGTATACGTGTGGCTTATCGGGGAAACTGCATCTTTCGCCGTGCCACCCGTCCGTGGCTCCGGTTATTGAACCGAGGATAGATGATGGGTATGCACAGTTTCACTGGTCCCATCACCCGGGACCGGATTGGCCAACAAATGAATATACACAATGGTTGCGGGCAAAAGGGCAGTCGTATAAGCCACAGCCGATGAAAGAATGCCGACATGTTTCGTACGGACCTGACGCTGAACATCATCAAACAACATGGTGTGCGGAAAAGGCTGTCCAGTTTTTTGAGGACAATCAAAACGAGGAGCGGCCATGGTTATTTTCTGTTAATATGTTTGACCCCCATCACCCGTTTGATCCACCGCAGCAATACATGAAACGCTATTTGGAACGGTTAGAAGACATTCCGCTGCCTAATTTTACAGAAGGAGAGCTCGGCAATAAGCCTGTGTACCAACGTACAGATCATGAGGGGGCGTATGGAATGAAAGGACACCTTGCCTCCTCGGAGATGGATGAAAAAGACCACCGAATGCTTCGTGCAGCTTACTGGGCGATGATCGATCTGATTGACGAACAGGTTGGGCGAATGATTGATTCCTTAGAAGAAACAGGGCAATTGGAGAATACCATCATCATTTTCATGTCAGATCACGGGGAATTGCTTGGGGATCATGGCATCTATTTAAAAGGGCCCCATTTTTATGAACCATCTATTAGAGTGCCATTCATTATGTCTTGGCCAGAGAAGATTAGAGGGAATCAGCGAATTGATCGTTTCGTCGAGCTCATTGATTTAGCACCTACATTGTTAGAGGCGGCAGGCGAACCTGTATATGAAGGAATGCAAGGTCAGTCGTTGTGGGATGTGCTCGTTAAAGAGGATGCCGACTATAACTACCGAGATGACGTTTATTGTGAGCATTACAACGCCAATTTTAAACATGGAACCAACGTTGCCTATGCGACAATGTTACGAACCGAAAAATACAAGTTGGTTGTCTATCATGGGGAGACTACCGGAGAATTGTATCATCTGGACGCTGATCCAAATGAAACAATCAACGTCTGGCATCAGCCAGAGCACCAAACGATCAAGTTATCGCTCTATCAACGTTTATGTGATCGAATGGCTCAAACCGCCGATCCGTTGCCGATCAGACAGTCTCCGTGGTGAAATACATTCTCCCGGAATGTAAACGAGATGAGGTGTAACATTATATCTCCGTTGGCTTTTCTAGATCTACTAGACTTGGAAAAAGCTTTTCAAAGTTGAATTCTACTTATAGAAAGTGAGGCGGAAGCATGGACAAGCGAATAGTGATCATGACGGTAGGGAAAACGCATAGCGGTAAAACAACATTTGCTAGAGCATTGGAAAAAAGGCTAACCAACGTTACAGTGATTGATCAGGATGTTCATGCTGCATTTCTGCTTGAAAACTATGCATCGATGCTTCCTAAACGAGGACCAAATCGATTAAAGTATGCGCTCACACAAACCATTGTTGATTATGCAATAAAAGAAACAGACCACCATTTAATTCTTTGTAATGCAAACCTTAGACGTCAGGCACGCAGTGAACTCCTTGAACGCTTTCATAAGAACGGATTTGTACGCGTACTCGTCCATTTTGATTGGCCTGATGATGTGTTAAAGCAACGAATCACCAATAGCCATCGAAGAAAGGATATTCTACGAACAGCCTCATCCTTTAAAGAAGTGCTTCAATTTCAAGACGGAACAGTAGAGCTTCCTCACACAAAGGAAGCTGACGTTTTGTTTACAATAAAAGAGCATGAAGACATGAATGAAATGTTGCTACGCATCTGCCAATTGGCACAGGAAGGATCATAAACACATTCAAGAGTAAAAATTCACCTTAAAGGAGTTATATCTATGACACTTCCAATCACTCAACAGCTGGCAGAACGAGTGGAGCGAGCTGAAATGAATACGCTTTTATCGCGATTGAAAGGGATTCAAAAGCGGGAAGGCAACCCGATGCGAGTGCAAATGCACAGGTTTGGGGAGGCCATGCTTTTTCTCACACCCGGTATTCCAGGAGGAGGCTTCAATAAGCTCATGGGGTTGCGGAATGAGGCCATGCCTTATTTAGACATGATACTCGCGGAATTTGATGACGCTAATATGCCTTATCGAATTGATGTCGTTCCTGGAATGCTTCAAACGGAATCATTTCAGACACTCTCGAAGCGCGGACTGCATCACCTCAGTTTTCATGGTGCGCTGGTGGGAGCATGTAAAAAACCAGTGCATACGACAGAAGATGTAGAGGTCAGGCAATTAGCAAGGGATGATTTCCAACTTTACGCTGAACTGTACGGAATGTCGTTTTCAATGCCTGCGTTTCTTTACGAAGCCATCGCTGAGAATAATGTCATTTTATACGATGAGCCAGGCTGGTCGTTTTACCTTGCCACTATGGATGGAGCGCCTGCTGGAATCGCCTCGATGCACGTTCATGACGATGTAGCGACGCTCGCTGCGGCGGGAACACTTCCAGACTATCGAGGTCGTGGTGTACACAAAGCCCTCTTGCATGCACGGATGGAACAAGCGGTGTCACAGGGATGTGAACTGCTCGTTGGACAAGCCACCTTTGCCAGTGCGAGCCAACGCAACATGCAGCGCTGTGGCATGCAGTTGGCCTATACAAAAGCGGTATGGGGGCCTATTCCGTCGTAGTTGACGTCCCCTGATGGAACACCATCTGCCATTCGTCGTGGTTATGCTTCCAAATGGAGCTGCGTAACGAATGTTTGTGCGTTGTCTTATCATGAATGCGATAGGTGGCGAGCACGACGTCATCCGCCAGCTTCCGAATGGAAAAATCGTTTAGATCAATGGTTCTTTCGCCGATACCTCCATCAACGAGGAAATCGGCTTTTGTCCATATCCGCCCGTAACTGCCGAATTCAAAAAATTCGTCGGCAAGGAGAGCAGAAAGTCCTTCAGGTGAGGTGCGAATGGCATTGGTAAGCAATGCTTCCTCATGGGAGCGTATATGGTGGGACAACTTTGTTTCGTCATGCATCGAAAGACCTCCTTAGAATTAATTGTTTCAATAGAATGTTGTCTTGTTAATCTAACATAGCAATCGTAAACGTTGGCGAATTTTTTTAATAACAATTTCGTTTAGGAGGCCACTATGCAAATACGACCGTATCAAAAGGAAGATGAACAAGGGTGGCTGCGTTGTCGGGTAGTATCCTTTTTAAATACGGCCTATTATGACAACGTGCTCCGCGAAAAAGAAACATACGCCAATGACTCCATTGAGCTTGTGGCCGTGGAGAACAATCATTTGATTGGTCTGATCGACGTTGAGATAGAGTCGGAGCAACGAACTATCTGTACTCGTGATCACGGTCTTGGAGGCATGATCTGGCATCTCGCCGTTCATCCAGACCATCAACGTAAGGGCATTGCGCGGAAATTGCTGCAGAAGGCAGAGGATCGCGCTAAAGAAAAGGGTCTTCGATATGTAGAAGCATGGACGCGAGATGATGCGCCTGTGCTGAACTGGTATCAAACTAACGGCTTCACCCACTTTCATTCCTACCTACACGTATACGTGGATCGCAAGGAGGAGGTGAGCTCTCCTATTGACGGACTGCATGTGCTGCAGGCGTTTGGCCATTACTACGGAGATGAGGGAGTGAAGATAAAGGCATTGTTCGAACGTGTTCATGAGTGCAATGGACTTGAGAAGCTACTGTAGAAGAAACCGGATGTTCATTGGCGCGCTCGCATCCTCCTTCGAGTCTTCGCTTTACGTTATAAGGGCTCGCTCCACCATTCTAGAGGCTCGCTTTCCACTTTTCTCCTTGTTAGTGAATCTGCCCCTCGCTTCCTAAGCCGCTAAGTTCACCAACCTCCTTTCACCATCCTTCATTTCTCTCTCTTTTTCCACAAAAAAATCGAGTTTAGAATTTGTTTAGATTTACGTTACGACGGTGTTAGGTTTGGTGTTTATCCTATATTTAAGAGCCACACACAGATGGTTCAAAAATTAAGGGAGTGAGATGATTGAAGAAGAAAACAACAGTCAAACGTTGGTTGTCGTACGGTACACCGATTACATTAGGGGCGGCTTTGCTTGTAGGGAGCGGCTTTAGCGCAAGTGCCAGCACCTCGGGGTATGAGATCTACAAGCAGGCTTTAAAGGCAAACAGTACGCTGGACAGTGTGACGGCAAATGTTCAAGTCTCTGTCACAGACAACGGTGCACAAGAGATGGCCGTAGACGCTGATGTGAAGCTGGACAAAGCAAACAAAGAAGTGAGTGGTACTCTCCAATTGGCGTCTGCTGGGAATGAAGCACAAACATTACAGGCCTTCAGACAGAACGAGGAAATGTATGTAGGAAATCCATCTAAAGCCCTTTACTACCACATCATCTCTTCAGACGACGAGGGTGAGGATGATGCTTGGGAGGCACATGCGAAAGGACCCCATCCCCAAGCAGAGAAAGTCATTGATGCGCTTGTCGGCGACGTAAAGGACCAGGTTAAAGCCGTTCAACAGGAGGATGGATCAACGAAGCTAGAACTGGACCTCTCTGGCAATGAGATCCCTGCGATTGTTCGAACAGTGGCACCAATTGTGATCCAGCACGATGCGGATGAAAAGGGTGATTCGTTCGGACCACCATGGGCAGAGCGAGGAGAACAGCATGAAGACTCTCCTTTAAAAGAACTTTTTCAACCGTTAGATAAGCCCGACATGCCGGAGTTGACGAATAACGTTCGCCTGGCTTCTATTGAACTTGATGCTACCGTTGATGCAGCGGGTCACTTGCAAAACCAGACAGTTGAAGTGACGGTAACTGGAGAAGATGAGACTGGTGAAGCCCATGAGCTAACGATAACGATGGAAGCTTCGTTCTCCGCCTTTAACAATACGACGCCTGATCAGCTTTCATTGGATGAAATAGACGTACAGCAGGTCGATATCGATAAGCACGACAAAGGATTCGACCGACGATGATGCAACGGCAAGAGGCAGAGCTGACGACAAGTGTCGTAGCTCCCTCGCTTTCCGCAGTGGAGCTGACCAACGTATCCTATGCCTATAAAAAAGGTGGCAGAGGGATTCATAACATCCATTTGACAGTAGGGAAGGGAGAGGTTTTTGGTCTCTTTGGACCAAACGGGTCTGGGAAAACGACATTGCTAAAGGCGATGACTGGGCTATGTAAGATTGATGAAGGGGAAATCTCCTTGCTTGGTCACGATTTGGAGAACGACTTTGAAAGAGCGATGGAAGGTGTCGGCTGTGTCGTGGAGCAGGCGGACGCTTATATGTACATGAATGCGTATCAAAATTTGAAAATCGCTGCACGCTATAAGCAAGACGTGTCGGCCGCTCGCATTCACGAGGTTCTTGATCAAGTGGGCTTGAGTGCTTATAAAAAAGAACGGGTCAGTCGCTACTCGCTTGGGATGAAGCAACGTTTAGCGCTTGGAAGAGCTCTTTTGCATAACCCACAGCTTGTCCTGCTTGATGAACCTACCAATGGGCTTGACGTTGAAGGAATTACCCTTGTACGGCAGTTGATTACGGAATTGTCCCAGGAACATGGGGTCACCTTCATCATCTCAAGCCACCTTTTAGGTGAAATGGAACGGCTGTGCACCCATGTTGGGTTTATGAAGGATGGAATGCTGCTACAGGCAGGTCCAGTCAATAACCTGCAGGGAAAGCAGCATACCTTTGAAGAACTCTACGCGCAAGCAATCACATCAGGAGGTGCAGGACAATGACGAGCTTCAAAAACGCTGTCTACAACGAAATTGACAAGTGGTGGCTGCAACGCAAAAACCGCTGGCTGCTGCTCTGCGCCTCCCTTTTGCCGTTACTGCTTGCTTGGGCAGTAGGGCTCGCGCAAAGCAATGCGGGCATTGCTGTTGTAGTGAGTGGTGACCTGCCTTATACAATGCTGGCCATTTTGACGACAGTGGTACTGCCATTCTTTTTGCTCGTTACGGCGATTGATGCTTTCACCGGAGAAAGCGTCAAGCGTACGATGAAGCTCGAACTGCTTCAGCCTGTGACGAGACCGAAATTGTTTACGGCCAAAGTCGTCCTCCTCGGGTTTGTTTCTGCCGTTGTCTTGCTCGTGTCTTGGGTGTCCTCTCTCATCGCTGGTCTTTTTCTACCTGGCGAATGGAGCGTAGGCACTTTAGAAAGCCTAAGTGCTTTCGCTACTGCCTTTTTCCCGATGCTCATCCTAGGCATTCTCACCGTGTTTGTCGTGCAATGGTTCAAAACCGCAACGACGGCTTTTGTCGTCTGTGTGCTGCTATACGCTGCCCTTAAAGGCTTGCCTTTGATTTGGCCAACCGTTGCTGTATGGTCCCCGTTGTCGTACACCGATGTGTCGTCCCTTACGGCAATCACGAGCTTCGCCTTTTTGGTAGCATACGGTATACTTGGGTTTACAACTGGCATGCATCGCTTTGTCGGAAAATCATGGTAACTGGAGCGTTCGCTGATGTCCATTCGAAAAAAACTACTGCTCTCTTATATTGCAATGATCGTTGTCCCTATCGTTGTGTTTGCAGGAACAGGGGCAATACTTGTTTCGCTCGTAATCAATAACCAAATTGGACCTGCCACAGTAGGCATACTAGGCGATGTGAAAAGCATGAAGGAATTCCGTGCCAATTTGGTGCAGCTCTCTGAATGGGAAGGCGGTTTAAAATTTATCGCGGAGCATGAACCGCAGCGTCTGGAGGATGAAAGCTATCTTCGCGAGATAGAAGAGACGTTAACAACGTTAGAGATGGCGATTGTCGTTGAGAAAAACGCAGCGCCTGTTTACGTGTCCCCGTGGTTTGGATCAGGTTATACGAGCAACGAGCTTATGCAAGCCCTTCATGAGGGAGGAGAAGGGTGGAACGACAACGAGCTGGAGCTTGGTGGCAATCTGTATTCTGCGGACAAGAAAGAATTTATTGCTCAGGATGGGAGCGATGCCACGCTGTATGTCATTCAGGAGGATCGTATTTCAGATACCGCTCGCTGGCTGTTTTTCGCTGTGCTAGCGTTTGTCGTTCTCGTCGTGGCAGGGACAAATGGATTTCTCACCTTTCTCGTCTCGCGCAGCATTATTAAGCCGTTACATCAACTGAAGGCGGCTGCAGAAGAAATTAAGGATGGAAACCTTGACTATGAGCTAGCACCGAGAAAGAAAGATGAAATTGGCAAAGTCGGAGAATCCTTTGAAGAAATGCGGCTTCGTTTAAAAGCTTCTATTCAAGCGGAGCTTCAGGCAGAAGAAAATCGTAAGCAGCTCTTGGCGAACATTTCTCATGACCTAAAAACCCCGATTACAGCCATCATTGCTTGTACGGAGGGGCTGCGTGACGGCATTGCTAGTTCTGAGGAGAAGAGACAGCAGTACATTGGCATGATTTACGGCAAAGCGACCCATATGGATGGGCTTATTGAAGAGCTGTTCTTGTACTCTAAGCTTGATTTAAAGCGACTTCCGTTTTATTTTGAAGAGCTGGACTTGAATGCCTTTCTCGAGGCATACGTTAAAGAGCTTGGTCATCATCCACAATACCAGAACGTTCAGCTGACCTATGAAGGGCCTGCCCATGCGGTGCTTGTCGAGGCAGATCGTGAAAAGCTTGGCCGTATTCTGAATAACATCACGAGCAATAGCGTGAAGCATCTGGATAAGGCCGAGAAAACCATCCATTTCTCTTTACAGGAACATCAGCAGAATCAAGAGGTGGAGATCACGGTGTCTGATAATGGCCGTGGCATCGGAAAAGAAGCACTACCACTCATTTTCGATCGCTTTTATCGCACGGATGCGTCGAGAAGCACGGACACAGGCGGAAGTGGCTTGGGCTTGGCAATTGTGAAGCAAATGGTTGAAGCACATGGGGGAATGGTTGAGGCGAGAAGCGTTCAAGGTGAAGGAACAAGCATTCACTTTACGTTAATAACGGGGACAAAGGAAAAAGGTGAACGCCATGACGAAGCTATTGATCATTGAGGATGATGAGGTCATTTCTGAGGTGCAAAAGGATTACTTAGAGGCGAGTGGGTACGAAGTGGACATCGCTACCAACGGCACGGATGGCGTGAAAATGGCGCTTGAAGGAGCCTATGATTTGCTGTTGCTTGATCTTATGCTTCCAGGAATGGATGGATATCAAATTTGCGAAGCCGTGAGAGAGGCAAAGGACATCCCGATTTTAATGATTTCCGCCAAAACAGAAGAAATTGATAAAATCCGTGGCTTTCGTTTAGGGGCTGACGATTATATCGTCAAGCCGTTCAGCGTCGGAGAACTTGTTGCCCGCGTAAAGGCACATTTGGCACGCTTCAATCGGTTGACGTCAGGCGCAGCCGCCTCATCGAGCCAAAAAGAACTGCTTCAACTTGGCGCTTTGCGTATTGATCAGCCTCCACGGAAGGTGTTCGTCCATGACAAAGAGGTCACACTCACGACAAAAGAGTACGACCTGCTGCTCTACCTCGCCTCTCACCCGAATCGTGTGTTTTCTAAGGAAGACTTGTTCGAGCGCATTTGGGGGCTTGATTCCTTTGGAGAATTACCTACTGTGACTGTCCATGTAAGTCGTCTTCGTGAAAAAATAGAGCCGAATCCTGCTCACCCGCAATGGATTGAAACAGTATGGGGTGTTGGGTATCGCTTTAAAGTCTAGCGAAGCTGCTGGAGAAAGGACAAAAACCAAACGGCATGGTTTTGCTCGTCTGCAGCGGCTCTTGTAAACGTTTGTTTGATGTACGGAATCGTCGTTTTGTCGGCAATGTCTAAGTAGGTATCAACAGTCTCCTGCTCGTCTGTAAACGCAAATCGCAGACCTTCTTCATACGTCGAAGGGCATTGTTCAGTTAGCTGAGGGGAGGGTTGCGTTCCTGTAAGAGACATATAAATCTGCGAGAAGGCATGAAAATGCTTTTTTTCGTCTTGGCGGATTTCATTGATTCTCTTACGGATGGTCTCGTCCTGCGTCAAGGACGCCAGCTTTTTGTAGCAAACAATCGCACTGTATTCTCCGTTAATCGCTTTGGCAATCTCATCACTCAGTGACGTCGTTGGTCGCTGATCATACATAGGCATGAACCCCTTTCATTCGAAGTAGCCTATGCAAGTGAGGCAGTGTTCGTGAATGTAGCAAGGGGAAGAAGTTGAAGAATGGAGAGGATTGGAATGACTATTGAACAGCAGTTGTACGAAGAAGCGGTGCGACTCATCGAAACACGTTATCCGACTGGTTGGGGAGGTGCCGCAGCCATGTGTACGACGGCAGGTGAGGTGCTCACAAGCGTTGCCCCTGAGGTAATCAACGCATCCACTGAGCTTTGTATTGAGACTGGAGCCATTTTAGAAGCACACAAACGCAATACAGAAGTTACGCACTCCATCTGTGTCGTGCGCGATGATGAACACGCGGCCTTTAAGGTGTTGACTCCCTGTGGTGTTTGCCAAGAACGCCTTTTTTACTGGGGACCCACCGTTAAAGTCGCCGTCACATCAGAAGAATCCGCAATTGTTTTTAAAACGCTAGAAGAAGTTCAGCCATACCATTGGTTTAACGCATACAGAGAGGATAAATAACAAGGCACAGCACCTACTTTTATGAAAAAGAGACTTCAGAGGATACGAAGGGGTGAGAATAAGGGGGCTTTTTGTGTATAGAGTGATTTTAGTATTAATAGCATTCTGTGCAGTGATAACTAGTGCTTGTTCAAAACAAACGCCTCCGATGCCTGAACTCATGTCAGGAAATGAAGAAATAGATGTATATCAGCAAAGTTATTGTTGGCATTTAGGTTGTTTTGATAAGGTTGGAGGTATAGAGGCACTTGAACATAAGATTTCAACGAACGTATCCCCAGGCAGTAAAATGACTTTTGAATTCCCGAGTGCAAACCCTCCGGATAAAATCATGCTTCAACAATTGGATGATCATAAACAAGCTGAGTATCCTATGACAGAAGGTGAGATATTTCTACCAGATGATGAAGGAACCTATTATTTTGAAATACATGCTATATGGGACAACGGCTATGATAGTTTCTATGGATTTGTTGTTGACGTTCGTGCACATTAAAATAGGGAGCGCCACTTAAAATGAAAGTGCCTCAATTCGTACTTCAAGCTTTAATCGCATTATAAAACTCGCTCAACCTCGTATCCTTTTTCCTCAAGTCCACTTGGAATACTTGGTTGCACCACAACGTGGGCCGCACCGACCATAACAAAATAGGTCTGACCACTATCGTTTTGCAGAATCTCGTCAAGCTTGTTTGCCATATTGATATTTCGAGTGTCATTTAAGTCAATGTTTGTATCACATGGCTCATCCCTTTCATAAAAATATGCTTCTTTTGGAGATGCCTTATTGATTCCAGGTGTTTGTTTCCATATCGATGAGCCAATGGCTTCGAAGCATGAGCGTACGCTCGTAACCAGCTAACATCCCTATACCAATAATCCCTAGGTTCACCGTAAGTGGAAAGGCGAATGGTGAATGAAAGGCACCGACATTTTCAGTCACCCATGGGACTTCAGTCAATTTTTCTACTAGTTGAGGGAAGCTTAGCGCGATTGACGTTAATAGAATAACAACCGCCAACTTCTCAATGAGCGAGCTTATTGTTGGAAATTGTTTATGCAACCTCATCCGTAACCCTCTAATCGACCGTTTATCTGGATATATTGAAAATGCCCCTTCTTCATCCGTGACATAGTGGATTCGATTGATGCCGTACCCGCCATTTTTAATTTCAAGTATGCCATTTTCAATGGGGAATGCCGCTGGGAGCTTAGAAAAAGCTACGTGTTTGCCGTTACGATATAAATCAACTTGAGGTTCTTCTGTGAAATATTTACAATTCATAGCGTATTTCGTTTTTTCATTCTTACTATTGGTGATTTCGATATGGAATAATGAGCGCGTGAACATGTGCCATATGCGATAATCCTTTAATAGATGACCATCGCCTTCTTTTACTTTTTTCATTTTTAAACGCCGTTTACTGCGACGAATAAAACGAAGCATGGACTACACACCTTCCTTTTTTCGATTTAGAATTTGACCATTTTCAAAATGCTCTTTAACAACTTTTCACTGTACTCTTCAAGGCTTATTTCATCCTGAGGCAATTGCATCATCCCCGATATAGCGCCCCGAACGATCATTGCAACCACTGGAGGATCAAAATCAATATCAAATTCTTTCGTTTCTTGCCCTTTGGAAAGAATCTCTTTCAACAAAACATTTAATTCATCTTCGTCAGTGATTTCTGCCAGATAGTAGGGGACATTGTCTTCCGTACGCCCATTAAAAACAATTTCAAGTAAAGCATTGTTGTTTTCACGGTTTGTACCTTGATAAGCTAAGCTTGCTTCAATAAAAACCATTAATTTCTCCAAATTTGTTTGCTGTGGTTCTACTTTTTGTTTAATAAAGGCACGCTCTTTTAGAACCAAATACATTAACGTATGTTTCATCAAATCTTCCTTACCGGAGAAATGATAGGAGATAAGCCCCGTACTTATCTTCGCTTTACTCGCTATTTTGGAAAGACTCGTGTTCTTATACCCGATTTCTGTTAAAACCTCTATTGATGCTTTTATGATTTGTTCTCTGCGAGCATCTGCTATTAAATATTGTTTGTTGTCCATGTAGGCATCCACCTTTTGATTTTTGGTTGAGTATTTTTTATTTTGATCGATCAATCAATTTTTATGTTAAATGCTTTTTTATCTCTTGTCAAGGGGAAGGGAAATTGCTTTAAACCTTGGTCTCACAGGACATAGAAATAACCCCGGTACAAAACCGAGGTTTCTAAGTAAAGCCTAGCAAATTTCATCTACAATCAATATCCAAAAAAAGCATCCTTCTTAATGTTCGCTTTAGGGATATTACTCTCTTGCAAATGCTTGGTTGTATCTTCGACCATCGACTTCGGTCCAGCAACATAGTAGTGCGCATCGGCCTTATGAACTGTTACAAACGCATCAATTTCCTTGTGTAAATTCTCTCTCGATTCGAGATACATTATATCGATGGGAATGTTGTTCACGATGCTCTCAAGCTCATCTTTAAAAATGTGTGATGTTTGTCCATCTACATGAATCAGTTTTATAGGTCTATTTTGATTCATTCCTTCACTTTCTAACTGTTTGATCATTGCCCGAAACGGTGTAACGCCAATCCCACCAGCAATAAGCAGTAGGGGGGCGTTCCCTTGTGAATAGAAGGTGCCGACAGAGCCACTCATCTTTACAGTCATTCCTTTTTCCAATTCAAGTAGCGCTTGCTTAAACTCACTTGGCTTTTCATTAATCACCGAAGTGATTTGAATAACATCCTCAGTAGGAGAAGAACTGATCGTAAACGGTCGCGTTGCCTTCTTGATCTTCTTATGCGTAATTGTAAATAAGGCGTATTGCCCAGCGTGCCAGCTGACGTCTTTTTCTTTTTTGAAACGAAAGGTATACACATTGTCGGATTCCTTACGCTTCTCTAGAAAGGAGACTTCCGTCTTTTTGAACACAGCTAATGTATCTTTTAAGAAACTCATATCAATCCCTCACTTTATCTCTTGTATTAGGATTCATTTATGACGTTCTGGAGTTGATCGACCATCGCTGCCCAACCATATTTTGCGCCATGGAATGCTTGGTTTTCCTCTTCAAATCCTGAATGTGTAAGGTATAAGTAGGTTGTATCGCCCTCTTGCTTTAATGTCCACGTAACGATTGTGTCTATGGGACCACCTACCCATGTGTAGGAGAGCTTATTCGGCTTGTCTACGACCAAAACTTCGCTCTCTACGACCAAACCGATTTCTTCTTTCCGGAACTGGCATTGATAGCCAACAATTGGCTTGAAATTATTCTCCATCACCCATAGGGCAAGCGTTTCTGACTGTGTTAAAGCAGCCCATACCTTCTCAATCGGACTTTTAAATTGAAAATCTAGCAATACATCGGCCATGACTATTCCTCCAATATTCGCTTGAGTTTTGATGCACTTTCATTCCAGAACTGCTCATAAAAAGACAACCAATCCTTCACTTCCTGCAAGGGCACTGCATTTAGTCGATATCTTGTTTCTCTACCGATTTTCCGGTTCCTTACTAAATCGGCGTCTTTCAGCACGGTTAAATGTTTAGAAACAGCTGTACGACCCATTTGAAAGTGGGGTGTTAGCTCATAAAGTGGGAGTTCCTCTGAATCTGCCAGCAACCGAATGATTTTGCGCCTCGTAGGGTCAGCAATCGCTATATACACGTCACGCTCTTGGTACGTTTGCGTCACAGTTCTCACCTCTGTTCATTAGACACCTTTTAGTGTCGTAATTATATGACACTAAAAGGTGTCTCGTCAATCGCTAATTGAACGATTCGAGGAAAGAAAAATAAATTTTTAGTATTCCTTGACAGGAATATTCTTTTAGGGGTATATTTATATCACAAAGTACACTAAGTTGAAGGGAGAGGTAAACCACAATTCTAAAAAAGGGGACGTTGGCATCATGGACATACAAACTTTAAGCGCCTTAGCAGAGCCAAACCGTTTTCAGATGGTGGAATTGCTTCGTGAGGGGGCACTCACTGTAGGCGACATTTCCGACCGACTTAGTATCAGGCAGCCGCAGGTATCAAAGCATTTACGCGTATTGCATGACGCAGGCATTGTTGAGCAGCGAGCAGAAGCGAACCGTCGCTATTATGCACTTTTGCCAGAGCCTTTTCAGGACATGGAAGCTTGGGTGAAATCGTATCAAACGCTTTGGGAAGAGCGGTACGATCAACTCGATGATTATCTGGCACAGTTACAAAAAAAGCACCTAATAGGGAGGAAAAGTAAATGACAGTGAATTCAATTGTTTCAAAGGTGGAAGGCAATGAACTTACAATGGAACGGGTATTTCAAGCCTCACGTGAACTTGTGTTTCAATGCTTCTCAGAAGAAGAGCATTTAAAAAACTGGTTTGGTCCAAAAGGCTGGCCATTGGCTGTATGCAACATTGATTTTCGTGTTGGGGGCGTGTGGCATTATTGCATGAAGTGCACTGACGAAACCCAAGAGCACTTTGGTATGGAAGCTTGGGGGAGAGCAGTCTACAAAGATATTGTGACACCAGAAAGAATTAAGTCCGTCGACCAGTTTTCTAATGCAGAGGGAACAGCAGCAGAAGGAATGCCAGAATCAATTGTGACGCAAACCTTTGTGGACGAAGGCGGAAAAACAAAGCTCATTCAACATACAGTCTATGACTCACCTGAAGCACTGCAGTCTGTGTTGGACATGGGTATGCTCGAAGGAACGGCATCCACTTGGGATAACTTTGAGGAATACGTACAAAAGCTGAACCGTTAAAGTAGCCCCTTTGTCTTCGAAAAGAAGGCAAGGGGTATTTTTTATAGAATATGGTATTTAGAGTAGGAGGGACGGATGATGACAAGGAATTTAGAAAAAGAGATAAGTTGGCGAACATTAACGCTGCCATCCGACAACATCTACTTTGCGACTTCATATGTAGACTTTTTTAAGCCTTTACATCAATACTTAGTCAAAGTAACGGAAGAGCAATGGGTACCGGGTGTGAACATCGTCGTTGCACAGGAGGGTAAGATGTTGTATCAAGGCTCTTATGGAAATGTTGGCTTAATTGAACCTTATAAGCAAGCAAATTCAATACATACGCTGTATGATATCGCCTCACTAACGAAAGTGACAGCCACTTGGCCAGCTATCCTATTTCTTGTTCAAAATGGATTGTTGTCATTAGACGATCAAGTCTCAGACCATCTTCCAGAATCCACAGGCTTTGACGTCGGGAATGTGACCATTTCTCATCTTTTATCACATACAGGAGGTTTGCCCGCAGGCACTTATGTAAAGCAATACGGGTTACAGAAGGAGGAGATCATAAAGGGGATCTTGCAAACATCTCTGGAGAATCGACCAGGTCAAAACGTCATTTATAGCAATCGGGGATTCATTTTGCTCGGGTTGTTGGTCGAGCGTATAACAGCTCAACCGCTAGATGAATTTGTAAATGAAACGATTTGGAAGCCACTTCATATGAAAGAGACCTGCTTTAACCCAATAGATAAACTGAGAGACAGTGGTCGAATCGCACCAACGGAATGCGTAGAGAGCAAAGAGTGTTTGCATGGTGTGGTTCATGATGAAAATGCGCGCCTTTTAGATGGAATTGCCGGTCATGCAGGTGTCTTCTCAACGCTACATGACATGGCTCGTTTTTGCGGAATGGTGATGGGGGAAGGCACCTTTCATGGAGGTCAACTTCTTGAAGAATCGATCGTGCGTCAGTCACTTAAGAAACAAACGGGTGATTTAGAAAAGCCAAGAGGGTATGGGTGGGATTTTTTCTCGCCAACCGTCATTGGGCATCTAGGATTTACAGGGACAAGCATACTCATCCATCGAGAATTAAATGCCTTTGTCATTTTACTTACGAACCGAGTTCATCCTTCGCGGGAGAATAAGCATATTAAGTCGATTCGGGAACACGTGCACAGCTACATTTGGGATGGATTACGTGATTAATCATCATCCTTTGGAACATGACACCTTTTTTGGTAGAATGAAACCATAATGAAAGCTTGGAAAGGCGTGAGAGTTTGAAGAAAAAGATCTTCTTTGTCTGCAGTTTCATTGTCTTGTACCTTGGTATCGAGCTAATTTCAGGTTTTGCCCTGACTCTTTTATATGCTCCAGATTTGTCAGGTGCTTTTGGAAATGTCGCTCACCTGCAATCAGAGGTTGTCATCACTTCAACACCTGGTTTATCGCCATTAATTTTGGCGTTGCTAGCACTAGGTTTGGCTTATGGTGCGACGAAACTTTTTCGATTGAAAGAAAGTTATTAATATCGGGGCTGTCCTAAAGGTCGATTAGACGATTTTTAGAACAGCTCTGTTTTTTGTTCGTTTGGTGCTTGCACTCGTACTTGGTCCTATCAACGATTTGTTGAACAAAATGGAACGAAGGAAAGAAGCTTGAACATATGGAAGAAGTACCGATTCGCAACTAATCACGTTTCCTTCATCACACTTAACGATTCTCTGTAGTGAGCTGGGGATGTGCCAACCACGGACTTGAAATCTTTAATAAAGTGAGCCTGGTCAAAATAACCGAGATGCACGGCAAGCTCTGCCCACTCCACGCTATCGTCTTGCTCCAGCCGTTCCGCTGCTTCCTGAAGCCGAAAACGTTTAATCACCCATTTTGGGGAAACCCCAATATATTGGCTAAACAGGCGTTGCAATTGCCGAATGGACAGGCCGCTTCGTTCGCTCAACTGTTCCACTTTGATGATGCTTCGATCATGTATTGTTTCTTCTACGATACGACCAGCTTTTTCCGCCTGGCTGTCGCGCTCAGGCAGCCGTGTCAGCAGAATACGCTCTGCCTGTTCCGCCATGGTCGCGTCTTCGGCCGCATGCAACACTTTAGCTCTGAACACTGACATGTCTGATCCGAAAAGTCGAGAGGCATCCAGCGTCTGTCCAGTCAATGCAGAAACCGCCTGCTGCCAAAACGGGTAAAAGCCGCCTGCGCGAAATTTGATGCCCAGCACTTTGCCGGTGCCGCTCAGCTTTCTAACAAATGGTCGTTCCGGTATTCCGTAGAGCAATGCCCGACGTCCTGCTTCGTCCTGCTCAAATGCGAGATGAATGTTCGGATACGACAAGACCGTCTGCGTATGCGAGACGCCAGAGGGCAAAGCATAGCTTACCGACCAGTAGTGCTCGACAAACGGGCTAAGTCGCGCATCCGGATCGAAACGAGATAACGAAAATTTCTCCTGTCCGGCTACGGCATGCAATATGCCCCGTGTCGATAGACTGCTCTTTTTGTTCATTTTGTCCTCCTTGGAAACAAATGTCGCTTTTTTACAATACATGAGCATGGACGACTTCTATAATGGAGAGAGTAGCAGAGAAAAGCCAATATAGCAATAACAGGCGGGGACAGGCAAATTTAAGAGGAGGCGTACCACATGGAGCATCGAACTGATCAATTCGGCCAGACCGGAAAGCATGTCCAAAACGGAACACCTGAAGGTTACACAGCGATTACCCCCTTTATTGTCACTAGCGATCCTAGAAAGGCAATAGCATTTTATGAAGCTGTCTTTCAGGTCAAATTGAAAAATGCGACTGAAATGGACGTTAATGGCGAGAGTATGATTGTGCACGCGGAAGTAGATTTCGGCAACGGCAATATACAGCTTGGCGCAGCGAATCCTGCTTACGGTCTCGTTTTGCCGCCTGATGAAGGTCAGGCATGCTACTCGTTGTGCATTTATGTCCCTAACGTGGATCGAACATTAGAGCTTGCCGTTGAGCATGGGGCAACCGTCCGGGAGCCAGTTGTGGATTTTGTGTCCGGCGACAGGTATGGCAGTATACTCGATCCTTGTGGGATCAGGTGGTCAATTATGACTCGAATGGAAGATATATCAGAGGAAGAAAGCCAGCGTAGAGTCGAGGAATGGAGCAAAAGCCAGTAGCGTTGTGCGTGCGTCATGGAGTGCAGCACGCACAAGAAAATGGAGACGCGAAAGGCAATGTGTTTGAATAGTGGCGATGCTCTTATGACAGGGTATCGCCGTTTTAGTGTGCTTTGCGTAAGCATCAAAGAGTTTCCGCCAATCACATGTAGTACCTCTTAACGCCGCCGAATCTGACGTATGAGCTGTTGATACTGCACATCACCTAAACCGTATTGTGGGAACGTCTGAAGGAGGTGCTGCAGCAATTGCGCATCATCAAGGTTAGACAGTCTTTGTATTTCGTCGGTAAGTTCATTGTTGTCTGCAATGAAATGCAAGTACAGGCGAATTCCCTCCTGCATGAAAGGGGGGAGCTTGGCAGTTGGAAATGTGTGCTCTAAAAGTACGGAGCGATAAATATCAGCAAAGCCCAATGGCTGCAAAGACAGTGTCTCAACGACCTCATAGGTTCTGTCATTGAGCACATAGAAAAGGACGTCGCCTGTATACGCCGATTGGTCCAAGTAAGCGAGCACGGTCAATGCATTGATCTGACAGAACATATCGTCTCCAAACCAGAGAACGATGCCGTCGTGTTCATTGGTAAGGAACGGTTTTAGCGGCGTCAAGACGGTCGCCTCATAGGAGGACAAAGAGACGTGATGGCCCTTTGCCCGTACCTCTTGAAATGCTGAAGAAAAAATCGACACTGTTGTTTCATGTGAACACATCGCTTCGTTAAACGGCACATAACACCCATCACGGAAAAGCTGTTGCTGGGCAAAGAGATCATACATGCGTTGCCCGTTAAGGACATGCAACAGGTTCTTACCAAACTGCGTCTGCGCCTCATTTTGAAGTTTTAGAATCTCTATCTTCTGGGGCTGATCAATCGTCAATTTTTATGCCACCTCACTTTTCTACGGTCTCGGAACAACATCCGTCCTTTCTGCCCACGCATGCCATTCTCTCTTCAAATGCTCAACCTTTTCTGGAAAATTGTTTGCAAGATCATGCAATTCCGTTCTGTCCTCATCGATGTTATACAAAGCCCACTCGAATTCTTTGATCTTCACGAGCTTCCACTTCCCTTGCCGTATGGCACAGTGCTCCTCATGTTCAAAACAAAGTGTGCGCTCTTCTTGAGATTCCCCTGAGAATGAGGGCAGCATGCTTTCACCCTCCATCGGATGGATATCATTCCCCCGATAGTGCGTTGGGTAGTCCGCTTTTGTGATGTCGACAAGGGTGGCCATGACATCAATAAAATGGGAAGGGCGATGGTCAATGTCGCCTTTTCGTTGCACATGCTTTGGCCAATGGACAATTAAAGGCGTGCTTATCCCGCCTTCATGGGCATAGTGCTTGTACATACTGAGAGGCGTGCTGCTTACGTTTGCCCACCCAGAACCATAACTGTGGTAGGAGGAAGGGTCGCCCATCCTGTCCAGATCGGCCTCTCTGTGTAATTTGTTTGAGGTCGTTCTCCAGTCATCAAATCCCAACGGATCCCATTCCGCACAAGCGCCGTTGTCTGAACAAAACAGGATCAACGTATTTTCAAGCTCTCCACGTTCCTTTAAATCCTCAATCACGCGTCCGATGTTCTGATCCATCCGGTCAACCATCGCTGCGTAAATCGCCATCCGGCGAGCGAGGTCTCTTTTCCGATCACGATCTATGTCGTCCCAAGCTGGATTCTGCCCGTGAATGTCTCTGTCACGATTCCAGTATTCCGCACGAGGCGGAAGTATCGTTTCCTTGTCCACAACCCCAAGCTCTTTCATACGTGCAAGCCGTTTTTCCCTAATGTGATCCCAGCCCTGTTCGTACAACTTTTCGTATTTATCAATCTCTTCTTTTGGGGCTTGAAGAGGAAAATGAGGGGCGTTGTACGCCAAATACATAAAGTACGGCTGGTCGTCTTTGCGAGCATCTTCAATAAAATCAAGTGCGTAATCCGTAATGGCATCCGTCGCATAGAATTCATTTTCTTTGTAATGATGTTTGTGCCCACTTTCTGGCAAGCGAATATAGTCCTTTTCGTCCCAAAAGCTTGTAAAACCGCCTAGCAATCCATAAAATTCGTCAAAGCCACGATCGAGAGGTTCATTTTTGCCCACATGCCATTTGCCAGACATGTACGTGTGGTAACCTTTCCCTTTTAATACCTCTGCAAGCGTCACACATTGGTCTTTTAAGTGACCACGGTAGCCAGGGTAAGGCTCGTCGTCCGTCATATGACCAACACCGGCTTGATGAGGGTAAAGACCTGTAAGAATGGAGGCCCGGCTAGGACAACAGCGTGCCGAATTATAAAACTGTGTAAAGCGGAGGCCATTGTTAGCAAGTGCGTCCACATGAGGCGTGTTCATTTCACTGCCAAAGCATCCAAGATCAGAAAATCCTAGATCATCCGTCAAAATCAACAAAATGTTTGGTAGCTTATCCGTCATTTGAATTCCTCCATTGCAATTTAGAATCGTTCATTTTTGAGTGAATGTTTTGATATTAATTACTGAACTTTCGCACCTTACATTTGGTAGACACGCTTAGGTGTGGTTGAGATTAATCTGCAATCCGTTATGTGGTTGCTTTTTATACAAGCTGCCATACGCTCGCTTTCACCCTGAAGGGACAAGGGCAACATTGACTCAGAAGTACGCTTCGTCGTGTTTTCTTTTTCACTCTACGGGTACAAGTGCAACATCGATTCGGAAATACCTCATCGTGTTTTCTTTGTCGCTGGAGACTTGCTAGTTGAGCTTGACGCTGAATGAATTCCTGAATTGAAAACAGATTAATGAACAACAAAAGAATAATGAAATCAACATAGCTAAGCGCAGGTAAAATACGAAGACTCCTACGGGAACAGCGCGAGCTGAAGCCGTGCCCGTGGAAAGCGAAGTATTTTGCCGGAGCGGTGATAGAACATCACTAAAAATCCGAACATTTATTTATGTCCTAGACTGTCTATGAATCAAGAGTCAATATAATCTTTCCGATGTTGCGGTTGGCTTCCATATGCTCATGAGCTAAGCTTGCGTCTTCCAGAGAAAATGTTGTATCCACCATTGGTCGAATTTTTTTGCTTTTAAATAGCGGAAGTGCCGTCGCAGCAAAATCTGCTGTCAAGCGGGTTTTATAGTCATCACTTCTTGGTGTAAGCAAAGTTCCTGTGAGTTGGACATATTTCGCCATCAGCTTAAACAAGTTCACATTGTCGACGTGCGGTCCACCAAGAACACCGATGAGTACCCAGCGACCTTCCGTGCCAATGCTTTTAAGGTTTTTGTCCCAATAGGAGGCACCGATAAAATCAAGCAACACGTTGACGCCTTCGTTGTTTGTGGCCTTGAGGACTTCGTCTTCAAAGGCCTGTGTTTTGTAATTCACCGTTACATCTGCACCAAGGGAATGGCACACGTCCAGTTTTTCTTCCGATCCAGCTGTGACAATCACCTTTGCCTGTCGCAATTGTGTAGCAAGCTGAATGGCCGCTGTTCCTACGCCACTAGCACCTGCATGAATGAGGACGCTCTCTCGCTCAGCAAGCCTCCCATGCCAGAACAGCGTTTGGTAGGCTGTAAGAAATACTTCGGGGATTGCTGCGCCTTCCTCAAACGAAAAACCTGTTGGAATTCTCATTGCACGATTGCTCGGCATAACGGCATATTCTGCGTACCCACCGCCATTGACGAGTCCCATCACGCGGTCTCCTACAGCAAACGTCCTTTGTTCATCGGCTTTTTCCACAACGCCCGCCACTTCGATGCCGAGTATCGGGTTGGTTTTGTAGCCGGACTTGCCGTCGCGCATCGCCAAATCCGTACGGTTGAGTGCAGCTGCCTCTACACGAATAAGCAATTCTTTATTTGTCGGTTCAGGTACAGGCTGATCCGTTAAGGTGAGCTTTCCGTCACTTGCCGTAATGGCTCTCATACAATTCTTCCTTTCCAAGACCTAGCTCGTCTTGGTGTAAGTATACCGAATTCATAGGGCATCAACAAAGAAAGAGGTCAATGTATCCTGTCATTAGTAAAACTAATGATAGTAATCATTTTTTTGTAATTGAAACTCTATAACAGTTGTGATAGGTTAAACACAGATTAAGTTTATCCGTTTTATAGGGTTATCAGTTCATGTATGGAGAGGTGTAGATGTGTCGTGCTTCTAGAGACAAACAGTCCATTTACGAAAGAACAAGCAGACCTATTAAATCAAGTCGTGCCTACGCTTACAGAGTCGCAGAAAGCGTGGCTAAGCGGTTATCTTGCTGCTGGAGCCAGTGTCGCAACAGTTTCGGACCTGCCTACAACTGTCGCAGCACCACAAACGCCTGAACAAACAGTGTCCAAGGACATTACTGTGCTCTTTGGCTCTCAGACGGGCAATTGCCGTTCGTTGGCGTCATCGCTAACTGACAAATTACAGGCGCAAGGATTTCAAGTGACCTTCTCGTCAATGAATGATTTCAAGACGAATACGCTGAAAAAAGTAGAAAATCTATTGCTGCTCGTCAGTACCCATGGGGAAGGCGACCCGCCTGACGATGCCTTAACCTTTTATGAGTTTGTGAATGGAAAACGCGCACCGAAATTCGATCATCTTAAGTACTCTGTGCTTGGGCTTGGTGATTTGTCGTATGAATTCTATTGCCAAACGGGCAAAGATTTCGACGCACGCTTTGAAGAGCTTGGTGGCACGCGTTTAACTGCTAGAGTCGACTGTGATGTGGATTACGATGATGACGCAGCGGAATGGATGGACAAAGTTCTTGCATCTTTAAAAGAAGCTACTTCAGTGGCAGCCCCAGTGACGATTTCAGATGCAGCAGGTCAAACGGACATCGCCTCTGAATATTCAAGAACAAATCCTTTTCAAGCCGAAGTGTTAGAAAATTTGAATTTGAATGGACGCGGATCAGATCGTGAAACACGCCACTTGGAAATTTCGTTAGAAGGATCAAATTTGCGTTATTCTCCAGGAGATAGCCTAGGCATTTTCCCACAAAACCATCCGCAGCTCGTTGAGGATGTTCTTGCGGCTTTAAAGTGGGATGCGAACGAGCTTGTGACGATAAAAAAAGCGGGAGAAGTGCCTTTGAAGGAAGCGCTTCAGCGACACGTGGAAGTCACAGTGTTGACAAAGCCATTGCTTGAAAACCTCGCTTCTCTATCATCGAATGCCGAATTACAGGAGCTTGTAAAACCAGAGCAGGCAGAAAAAATGCGTGAGTATATTCATGGCAGAGATCTTTTGGATGTCATTGAGGACTATAAGCTGCAGGCAATTACTGCTAAAGAATTGATTCCTGTCTTGCGCAAGCTTCCTGCGCGCTTGTACTCGATTTCTAGCAGCCCAGAAGCTTATCCCGAGGAGGTTCACCTGACCGTTCGGAAGGTTGATTACGAGTCTCACGGACGGCAGCGATATGGCGTTTGTTCCTCCCATACCGCAGACCACCTAGAGGAAGATGGAACGTTGCCGGTGTACATTCAGCACAATCCGAACTTTAAACTGCCTGCCAATCCAGACACACCAATGATTATGATTGGACCTGGAACTGGCGTTGCTCCATTCAGGGCATTCCTTGGGGAGAAGGAAGAGAGTGGAGACAATAGTCGAACGTGGCTTTTCTTCGGTGATCGTCATTTCTCAACCGATTTTCTTTATCAGGTGGAATGGCAGCGCTGGTTAAAAGAGGGTGTTTTGACGAATATGGATGTCGCGTTTTCGCGAGATTCAGCTGAAAAAGTGTATGTGCAACATCGCATGCTCGAACGAGGCAAGGAGCTTTACGAATGGCTGCAGGATGGCGCGGTTGTGTACGTATGTGGAGATGAAAAACAAATGGCTCATGATGTTCATAATGCCTTGGCGACCATTCTAGAAACAGAGGGTGGGCTTTCCAAGGAAGCTGCCGAAGCGTATTTACAGGAGATGCAGCAGGAAAAACGATACCAGAGAGACGTGTATTAAGCACGGGATGTATGGAAAGGGGAGCTAGTCATGTCTGAAAACAATTTACTCTCAGCGAATAGTGCTCCTCACAGTGATGTGGAGGACATAAAAAAACGAAGCAATTATTTACGAGGCACGCTCGTTGAATCATTAGAGGATCGCATTACGGCTTCCATTCCAGACGATGACAATCGCCTGATGAAATTTCATGGCAGCTATATGCAGGATGATCGCGATCTTCGTATTGAGCGCAACAAGCAAAAGCTCGAGCCGGCCTATCAGTTTATGGTTCGTGTTCGTGCCGCTGGCGGTGTCGTGACACCAGACCAATGGCTTGTGATGGATCGAACAGCACAGGAATACGGCAATGGGTCGATTCGCTTGACCACTCGCCAATCGTTTCAGCTGCATGGCATTATCAAATGGAATATGAAGGCGTTTATTCAGGAAGTCAACGAAGCGCTTTTGAATACACTTGCTGCCTGTGGTGACGTCAATCGGAACGTCATGTGTAATCCAAATCCAGATGAATCCGCTGTTCACGGACAGGTGTATGAGTGGGCGTCGAAAATCTCCGACCATCTAGACCCAAAAACACGTGCGTATCATGAAATTTGGCTGGATGAAGAAAAGGTCGTTGATAGTCAAGAGGCCGAAGAGATTGAACCGATTTATGGACCAGTCTATCTGCCACGGAAATTTAAAATCGGTATTGCAGTGCCGCCATCCAATGATGTGGATGTCTTTTCACAAGACTTAGGGCTTATTGCCATTCATAAAGACGAACAGCTGCTTGGGTTTAATGTGGCCGTTGGTGGTGGTATGGGAATGACGCATGGGGATTCGCAAACGTATCCACAGATCGCGAAGGTCATTGGCTTTGTTTATCCTGAGCAAGTCATTGACGTGGCTGAGAAAACAGTCATGATTCAGCGAGACTACGGAGACCGAGCGGTGCGTAAGCATGCACGTTTTAAATATACCATTGATGATCGAGGCATTGACTGGTTTATTCAAGAGCTGCAATCTCGTCTTGGTTGGGATCTTGAGCCTGTTCGTGAATATGCATTTGATCATAACGGAGATCGCTATGGCTGGGTAAAAGGAAGCAACAACCGTTGGCACTATACGCTCTTTATCCAAAATGGAAGAGTGAAGGATGAAGAGAACTATTCTTTGATGACTGGATTGCGTGAAATTGCGCGTATACACACCGGTGATTTCAGGCTGACAGCTAACCAAAACCTGATCATCGGGAATGTGAGTAGCCAGAAAAAGAAGAAGATCAATGAATTGATTCAAGCCCACGGTCTTACCGATGGAACCAATGACTCCGCTTTGAGGCGGAATTCAATGGCGTGCGTTGCCTTTCCGACTTGTGGCTTGGCGATGGCGGAATCAGAACGCTATCTTCCTAGTTTAGTTGGAAAAATTGAAGAGCTTTTGGATGAAGTAGGTCTGCGCGAAGAAGAGATCGTCATTCGAATGACAGGCTGTCCAAACGGCTGTGCACGACCAGGATTGGCTGAAATCGCCTTTATCGGAAAAGCGCCTGGAAAATACAACATGTATCTTGGTGGAGGGTTTGATGGAGGTCGTTTAAACAAACTCTTCCGTGAAAATATCGACGAAGCCACCATTCTTGGTGAGTTGAAGCCCATCATTCAACAGTTCGCTAAAGAGCGGAACGCCGGAGAGCATTTCGGTGATTTTTGCATCCGGGCAGGACATATTAAAGAAGTGACTGATGGGCAAAACTTTCACGCCTAAATTATTTCCCGTTCCATTCGTCAATGGAGCGGGTTTTTGCACGTCATTGAAAAACAAGAGAGGATGAGTCAAATGAAGATCGTTATCGGCGCTGGAGACTATGATAAGGGAAAGGATTGGCTGCATACGCAAGAGGAGGAACTTAATCTGTTAAATGCTTCACAATGGGAGGCTAAATTTCCTCGGGAATCGCTCACCGCCATTTTGGCAGAGCATGTGTGGGAGCACTTAACGTACGATGAAGGGATAGAAGCAGCGAAAACCTGTTTTCCGTTCCTTAAACCAGGCGGACATATTCGCTGCGCGGTTCCAGACGGCTACTTTCAAAATGAATCGTATCAACACATGGTACAGGTTGGCGGCCCTGGGCCAAAGGATCACCCTGCCGCGGGACATAAAATCCTGTACAATTTCAACACCCTGACACAGATGTTTCAAAGTGCAGGCTATAAGGTGAATTTGCTTGAATACTGTAACGAACAAGGCATTTTTCATTCAGTGCCTTGGGACACAAAAGATGGATTTATCTATCGCTCAGCGCTTCATGACCACAGAAACCAAGACGGAGAACTCCAGGTGATCTCCTTAATTGTAGACGCGATAAAACCTTCTGACGGTAGTTAGAGATCGGTTTTCCAAGGAGGCTCGCAGTTCGTCCACTTACATAAAGCGAGATCTCATTACCCAACTCTCGTAAAGCAAAAAACCTTTCAATGTGGGCTGTACCTGTGCGGAAGCAAGGTGAGACCGATTGACTTCTTGAGTACATGTGTAATCCTCGAGGTGCCAATGTCCACACTCCTGTATTTTTAAAAAGATCGGCTTCCATTACCGATACAAGCACGCGTGAGGAAAGCGAGCCTATAAGAGGCCAAACCGAGCCCCACACAAAGCGCGAATGCGATCAAGGAGGCTCAGCAAAAGCCTAGGTGCAAAGAATTCACGACGAGGGATACGGCACTTGTTCCCTTCTGGGTGAAAGCGAGCGTATGGCAATTTGTATAAAATGCAACCACACCATTGGATTGCAGGTTTCCCATTCAGTGACTGCATGAAACGATGAACTCAAGTCCTAACAACCCGTGCACAAATCTTATCAGACCATCCTGTTTCGATGTCTAAAAAGCAAAATTAGAAAAAAGGGTGCACCGATGCTTGCTGTAAAAACCCCCGCAGGAACATCGAGTGGGTAAAAGGCGTTCCGTGCAATCATGTCAGCCCCAAACATAAGAAGTCCGCCAATGAAGGCCGATGAAATCACCATGGATGTAAACGAAAATGAAAGCCATCTGCGCGCAATATGTGGTGCTAGCAGACCGATAAATCCGATGGCACCTGCCACCGCTACCGCTACTCCTGCAAGGATAATGCTCAGCAGCAATAGCAATACCCGATGAACTTGAACAGGGTTTCCCAACCCTTTGGCCACATCCTCACCAAGCTCCTGTACGGCAAGACTCCTCGCCAGGATGAGCACAAAAGGTAGGCACAGTAAAAGAGGAAAAAGAATGACCAAAACATCGTCCCAGGTCGCCCCATACACCGTTCCTGTAAGCCATACATACACTTGTGAGGCAGTATACATGTCGCCCATCACTAGAAAAAAGGTAGTGCCCGCACCCAAAACAGCAGAAAGCCCAATACCAATAAGGACAAGGCGTATAGGCTGAAGACCGTTTTTCCATGAGAGCAAGTAGAGCAAAACGGACGTCGCGAGTGCCCCGAAAACAGCTGCGACAGGGAGCCAAGCGATGCTGAATCTGCCATCACTGAGAGACAGGAACGCGACGGCAGCAAAAGAAGCCCCTGCTGTGACGCCTAAGATGTCTGGTGAAGCCAGAGGGTTTCTGACCATGCTTTGCAGGAGGGCACCTGCCAGACCGAGCGCCATGCCGACGAGCAATGCCACAATGGTTCTTGGCAATCGGAGCGTCATTAAAATGAAATCATGCTCTCCGTTGCTCGTTCCGACAATGGTGCTCAGTACATCCAGAGGGGAAATGATAGTTTCTCCTAAGGATCCTCCTGCAAAAACGGAACCTATAAGAAGCAAAAAAAGACCTAGTAGAATAGCAATTGAACGATAAGGGGTCTGAAAGGAAAGGGCTCCTTTTTTCGATCGATATGTCCAGGCATGCTTCATTTTTTCGTCACTCCTTTTCTAGCCAAATACAGGAAAAACGGACCACCGATGCAAGCGGTCATCACGCCAATTGGAACTTCCTGCGGGATAATGATTAAGCGAGCGACAACATCAGAGCACAGCAGTAAAATAGCCCCCATTAACGCCGAAAAGGGCAACACCCAGCGATAGTCATTTCCAGTAAAGAAGCGCGCAATGTGTGGAATGACAAGACCGATAAAGCCGATCGCACCTACGACAGCGACAGAGCTCCCTGCGAGAAGAACGATAAGAATACCCATACTTATCTTTACAAGGGCAATATTTTGTCCCAGTCCGCGAGCCACATCGTCTCCACTGGCTAATAAATTTATCGATTTCCCCATGAGCAAGGCGATGATTATCGATACCGAAATAAAAGGCAATACCGGGAGCAGCATCTCCAATGGCCGTCCGGAAACAGAACCAGCAAGCCAAAATAGCACATCCTGCATGCCCACTTCATCAAACACAAGGATGGCTTGAGTGAATGAGGAAAACAATGCCGTTAACGCAGCTCCAGCCAACACCATCTTCATTGGTGTTAAGCCATCTCTCCCTAAAGAACTTAATCCATAGACAACAAGCGCAGCGAGAGAAGCGCCTAAAAAAGCAAACCACATAAGGTGCGTCAGTGAGGTGATCGACCAAAAAATAGTGGCAACCACAACAAAAAACAAAGCCCCTGAGTTAATGCCAAAGAGGCTAGGAGAAGCCAATGGGTTTCTTGTTAACGCTTGCATGAGCCCTCCTGCAACAGCAAGACTTGCCCCGATGACAGCTCCTATAATCGAGCGAGGCAGGCGTTCGGTATGGATGACGACATGCTGAATTGACGTTTCGTCATATGCCGTAAACGCACCTAATGCGGATGACAAAGTGAGTGGCGTGCGGCCAAACAACAAACTAGCGGCAAACGCACAGGCAAATAAGCAAATAAGCCCAGTTAGTCCAATCCATTTTAATTGATTTGTCGGCAATCTATGATCCATGTAGCTATGTCTCCTCCTATACACAAAAGACAGGAGCAACGGCTGCTGCTCCTGGCATGCTTACATTTCTAGTTCGAAAATGGCGTAGATTTCATCCAGCATTTTGTTGGCAGAAATATAACCTCCTGCACTGTTCCAGTAAACCTCTCCAACCATTTCGACTTGGTTGTTTTTCACCGCATCCAGCTGCTGCCACAAAGGATGGCTTGTCCATTCTTCATAATTTTTTTGCGTGGCATCGGTATGCGCTTCGGTATTGAAGTTAAAAATCATGTCGGCGTTCATGTCTGGGATACTCTCCTTAGAGCTCAGTTTGACGCCCCATTCGTCACTGTCATGTCCTGGTGGTCGTGTAAACCCTAGATCCTTTAAAATTAATCCAGCATACCCCATATAAAAGATGCGGGCGTGGTCTGCACGGAAATTGGTAATGGTCACTTCGATAGGGAGCCTATCCCCCATTTTTTCTTTGAAATCGCTCACCCGCGCGTCCCAATCCGACATGAGCTGCTCTGCCTCTGCTTGCTTGTTTAATCCTTGCCCCATAATGTCCACGGTATCTTTCCAATCAAACACATCCTTGCCGACGATCGTTGGCGCGATTTGACTGAGCTGTTCGTAGATCGCTTCATGGCGAGTACGTGAAGCAACAATTAAATCAGGCTGAAGTTTGTAAATTTCCTCAAGGTTCGGTTGGTTTTCAACGCCAACGACTGGAACATCGCCGAGATCTTCTCGCAAATATTCATAAACAGGAGGTTCAACCCATGACTCTACAATTCCTACAGGTTGTACATCGAGGGCTACAGCGATATCATTTGCCCCTTGATACAATGTGACGATTTTTTTCGGTGTACCTGAGATGACAGTTTCTCCTAGCGCGTGTTGAATGACTCGTTCTTCCGAGGCCCCCTGCTCTGAGTTTGCCGTTTCTTCTGTTTCTACCGTTTCTGTCGCTGACTCTGAGGTTGCTGACTCTGAGGTTGCTGCTGCAGTCGTAGATTCGTTGTCTGAGGAAGTTGTCCCACAGCCAACGAGCAAAATCGTGAACAGCGCGATCACGATAAATAGTATTGGATGACGATATGAATGCACGTTGAATCCCCCTTGTATATAATCAATAGTGATTCTCATTTTCAATTATACTGCACCAAACGCATTAAACCATGGAGGATTCTGACAACGGTTTGCACTTTTCTGACCTCTCGTGACTTACTTTTGATGTTTACGGTGGACGGTAGCATACTGCTTTGGAGAATACCCTGTCGTTTGTTTAAAGCGACGGCTGCAATAAAATTCGTCGGCAAAGCCCGTTTCTTTACATAACAGCCGCAAAGGCTTGTCAGTAGTGAGCAGTAGCTGTTTGAGCTTCTCAATTCGAACCTTGGTGATATATGTCATTGGTGGAACGCCCATTTTTTTCTTAAATGCTTTTGTAAAATAGTCAATGTTCAATCCCGCCAGTGATGCGAGTTTTTCTCTTGTGAGTGATCCGTGGTAATGCTGGTTTATATAATCGACGGCCTGTTCAATCGAATGATCACCCGATGTACTTAATGTTTGCGAATAGAGGAGGTAGAGCAGTTCGTGAAATTTACAGCTCGCTTTTAATGTACCTAAAGGCTTTTCTCTCGCACATGCTTCGATCTGCTTGCACATCTCGAGTATAAGTTCAGCTTGGGGCAGGAAGATGTCCCACGGTGATTCAATTTGCACTAGGCGCAGTGGATTTTCAGAGTGTACAAAAAATCTGATCTGCGTTACACACCCTTCATAAGAAGAGATGCAATTGGTGGCGTCCATTGGTAAGAAATACATACGATTGTTCGCCAATGTAAATGATTTATTTTTTACCGTTAGAACGCCATGTCCACTGTGAGGATAGACCAAACTGCAGGCAGAAGAAGTACGTAGGGAGAAGGCATCCATTGAGTTTGAAATGATTGATTCACAGGAGGAATACGAATAACTAAAGTTTGATAGTTGTTCTACCATTTGAAAATGCATGAGGGATCTCCTTTTGATACTGATAATTATTATCAGTATAAGCAATGAACGACAATCTGGATAGTGTATTGGACGTATTCGCCATATTTAAAAAATTTGACCGTATAAAGAACTGATGGATATACTAGGCGATTCACTAGCTGACTGGTGATTGTTATGTGATTTGAAGTGCGGTTTAGAGCCATTCAATCGATCTTCTTTAGTCATTCACTATGGTCACGGTAGTCCATTTTTCCTCTCTTGCCCTACTTGAAAACTATGGTAAACTATGAACATGTCACTTTTTGCTTGTAAGACGAAACCAAACAGAAAAACGTTGCGTATATATAGAGAAAAATGAGCAATAGGATCGTTTAGGGGGAGGAACGTTGCATG
The DNA here is from genome assembly GCF_004363045.1 of Aureibacillus halotolerans. Classification (NCBI taxonomy): domain Bacteria; kingdom Bacillati; phylum Bacillota; class Bacilli; order Caryophanales; family Bacillaceae; genus Aureibacillus; species Aureibacillus halotolerans. The sequence goes on along the minus strand of NZ_SNYJ01000017.1, from coordinate 37,421 downwards.
TCGGAGAGATATATCTATATCCTTCTCACAAATACGGGGTCATTGGTCAACCGGATGATTAAGCTATATACGGAAGCACCATATAATCATGTATCGCTTTCGATGGATCTTGGTTTGAGCAAGCTTTACAGTTTCGGACGCAGAGTGCCTAGAAATCCTGTTGTTGCAGGGTTTGTGCGTGAGGACGTTGTCCATGGAACCTATCGGCTGTTTCCAAACACGACCTGTGCATTGATGCAAGTACAGGTGTCAGAAGAAACGTATCAACGTGTCCAACAGACGTTGAGTCAGTTTGAACAAAATCAACACGCGTATCGATACAATTTTATTGGTCTTTTCGGTGTGATGCTGGAAATGCCGGTGCCGCGAAAAAATGCCTATTTTTGTTCGCAGTTTGTAGCAGAGGTATTAGAAACAAGCGGTTTGTCTTTGTGGCAAACGCCTGCAGCATTAGTCTCGCCTGATGATTTCCTGCAGCACGAACAATGCTCCATTTTGTATGAGGGAAGGCTACAGGATTACCCCTTGCTTCAAAAACTGGGAGGAGAGGTCGGCGTATGCTAGCAGAAGCGCTGCTACAAGATAAATGCGTGTACCTCATTAGGCATTGCCAAGCAGAAGGTCAGGACAGCGATGCCCCACTTACAGAAACAGGGCGTCAGCAGGCAGAGGTGTTGGCAGCTTTTTTTCAAGAGCTCACAGTGGACGCAATCGTCACGAGTCCGTACCTTCGTGCGATCGACACAGCGGTTCCACTGGCGAAGGGAAAAGCGATTGACTTTCGTATTGATGATCGCCTGTCAGAGCGAGTGTTGTCTGCATTGCCAATAACGGATTGGCGTAACGTATTAAAGGAAACGTTTGTTGACCACGATTTAGTATATGCAGGTGGAGAGTCGTCGAGAGAGGCGACAGCGCGAGGCATTCATGCACTTACAGCTGCATTGCAAAGTGTTCCTTCATCAGTTGCCATCGTTACCCATGGGAATTTGTTTACTTTAATGTTACAGGCATTTGATTCCTCATACGGATATAAGGAATGGTCGACCCTTAGTAATCCTGATGTCTATAAACTGTGGTTGCCAAATCAAACCGTCCAGATAGAACGACTATGGAAGGAAGAAAAAAGAGCTTAGGAACCCTCTGAATTAGGGGTAGCCTAGGCTCTTTTTGAATGAGTGATCAAGCGTTTGCTGTTGCTTTGCTTTCATCCGTGAAGTAAATACCATTGCCAGAATCATCTTTTGCACTTAGCCATAGACCGTCAGGAGTTTCACCAGGCTCATCAATAAATTGTAGCGTATCGGAGCCTTTCTCATAAATATCCTGGACAGATGGGACTAAAAATATAGGTCCAGGTGCGCTTGGCGTTCCTTCAGAGACTTCTTCCACCATTAATTCAATGTCTGTGTTGGGGAGTTTAAAGCCGACGATTTTATCCCCTTCGCGCCATGATTCAGTTAAGCCGAGCGTATCACGATAAAGCTGTTTGGCCTGTTTCAAATCCTTTACAGGCATAAAGAAAAATATAACTTGACCATCCAATTGTACCACTCCTTTTGTGATATAATAACTTTACTATCATAAACATAATTCAATTATGTTTTACTGTCAAGAGGGATTATTCTGATAATAAATCCAGAAAGGTAGGAATGTGCAAATGAACCGTGATATCCCGATTCCAGGATCGACAAAACATAAGCTCATCAATGTGGGGATTCAATTGTTCAGCGCACACGGCTATGTGAACACTGAAGTAGAGGAGGTTGCCTCAAAGGCTGGTGTTACCGTTGGGGCGCTCTATCACCACTTCAAATCGAAGCTACGGTTTTATGGATTGATTAGAGACGATATGACGTTACGAATTCTTGATCGGATGGAAGCTGTAGTAGAGGTCGTTCCTGCAGATACAGCATTGCTATCGGCTGTTCTTTCAGCGTATGATGGCATGCTACGTCTCCAGGTCGGATTTTTGCTTGCCGAGCCTGATCCGAGAAATGAGGAAAATAAGATCGCCAAATGTCTTGAGGAAATTGCTATATCTTGCGAGGAAGAGGCCGCCAGAGAATTAGGTATTCTTCTGGCAGAGTCACTCCGAGCGGCGCTGTATGAGGTTGTCGTGAATGATGGAGACCCGACGTTGGGAAGAACGGCGCTATCTCGTCTATTGTCTGCAAAATAAAAAAGAGGCTGCGACCATTCTTATGTTTTAATTTCCAAACACGTGGTCTAACTCCACCGTCTTTAGACGGTATACGCTTTTAGCCTTATCCTCTGCTGTCCATACTGAAGGTACGAGGTGAAAAGTATGGACGGTTATAAAAAGAGTAGTCACGCAGTGTATGACATTAAATATCATGTCATTTGGGTAACAAAATACAGATATAAAGTATTGAAAGGCCCCATTGCCGTAAGGGTACGTGAGTTAATTCGGCAAGGTTGCGAAGCGAGAGGGATATTCATTCTGCAAGGGAGTGTAGGGAAAGATCACATTCATTTGTTGCTTTCGTGTCCGCCGAGTATTGCTCCAAGTAAAATTATGCAATATCTAAAAGGTAGGTCGTCAAGGCTGCTTCAGGATCAATTTCCTGAACTCAAAAAGAAATATTGGGGACAGCACTTATGGGCAAGAGGTTATTTTTGTGCGACAGTAGGCACGGTAGACGAAGAAACCATTCGGAACTATATTGCGAACCAGCTTAACGATGAGAAAGAAGATATTTTTAAAATTGAAGAATGAGTTTAGTCAGATTCAGCTTGCTTAAGCATGAGGTGCTTCAAGATGACTTCAGTCTTAGTAACGACTTTAGTCGTCGACATTTCATGTCCAAATCCACCTGCTTTAGCAGGTGGTCGTTTAAGAGTTGTGACGTAGTTCTTTTCTGATGATATCACTTTGTTCTGGTTCGTCGAGTGCTTCGTTCGATACCAGTACGAGTAGAGCTTTCTAAAACCTAAGCTTTCATAGAGCCGAAGGGCTGGTAAATTGTTTGCGAGCACTTGCAAATAAGCTTTTTTGGCACCATGCCGGGTTCCCCAATCAAGCATATGAGCGACAAGCGCTTTTCCCAATCCTTTTTGTCGATGGGCAGGAGAGATGGCGATTTGGAATAGCCCCACCCATTTCTCCCCATTTTCATAGACAACTAGGCCATGACCAACGATTTCTCCGTTATCAAAAGCTGTAAAGTAGCAAGTTGTGTGCGAAAGCGTGTCGTACAGTGCCTTTTGTTCATGCACATTTTGTGAAGATTGATTCATTGCATTGAATGATTTAAGCCAAGCCTCGGAGACAGTTGCTTCTTCTGTTACTTGCATCATAACGGAGGAGCAAGTGACCGAAGGAATATCAATGATTTGCAGAAAGCTTTGTCCCTCATATACATACCCTTGCTGCTCTAAATAGTCATCTAAACTCTCAAGGGAAGAATCAGAGGTTAGCTTAAAATGCGTCGGGAGTTGATGAGAAAAATAAAATGACTCACACTGGCGAACGCTTTCTTCAATAGATTCGCTGGTCATTTGAAGCGGATAAACGGAATTGGCTCTTCGTGTATACCCATTTGCCCATTTCAACGTCCAGCCATCCTGGTGATAGGTTGCAAGAGAAGGGCAGGCATTCATCGCAAGTTCTTCAACGTAACGAATTGTCGTCATTTTACTCACCTCATTTGTAAATATTCATACGAAAGTTGATAGGTGGTATTATATCACGTATTGTAGTAAATATAAATACGTTATTATGAATATAAATTCATTACTGGAGGACAGGAAAATGAATATGGAGGCTTTTCTAGAGAAAACGAGAGTTGTGAATGTCGATCATCCAACGATATTACATCGAGCAGAGACACTCTTCCATTCATCGCAAACCGACGTAGAAAAGGCAGAAGCAGCTTTTCTTTTTGTCCGCGACAACATTTCACATTCATGGGACATTCAAGGACAGGTCGTGACGGTGACGGCATCAGAGGTGCTCGCGGCGAAGGAAGGGATTTGTTATGCCAAAGCGAATTTGTTGGCTGCTTTGCTTAGAGGAGAGGGCATTCCTACTGGGTTTTGCTATCAGCGCTTGCGCCTTTTTGATACTCCCGACTCCGCCTTTTGCTTGCATGCGTAAACGGAGTTTATCTGCATTCGGTTGATAAATGGATTCGATTGGATGCACGCGGAAACAAGCCAGGTGTTCAAGCAGAATTCTCTGTAAAAGAGGAGAGACTGGCTTTTACCATCAACAAAGCTATTGGCGAAGCCGATGATAGAACCGTTTATTCGAGACCAAGAGAGGACACCATTCAAGCATTAGAAAACTACAGAGATGTCCAGCAGATGTACTTGAAGCACCTCCCTGATGATCCGAATTTAGGAGTAGAAAAACATCAAACTAGGATACAAGCGTAATATGAATCGATTGACAGCGAGAAAGAGAAAAAGGCCAGACCCAAATTTTCGGGACAGACCTTTTTAGAATGCAGAGAATCAAATGGTTTCTAAGCGCCATTCTCTCTCAACAGTGCATATAACGAATCAGCGTCAGTCTTCAAATGTTCGCTTGCACCTAAAAACTGGCTATACGCATGAATGACGCCGAGCCGTGGCTTGGGCTGAGCAAGCTCTTTTTTTAAATCCTGCATGACTTGCTTGGCCTCCGACGTAAACGTCTCTTTTTCTGGCATGTGACCAAGTAGATTTTCCAACGAATTCATTTTCTCGCGAAGAAGAATGCGCATGATGAAAGGGTTGGAAGGACCACCTACATCTTTTTGACCGCTTTGTAGCATTGGGCTGTACGTCTCGCCTAATGCTCTGAAACCAGTGACAAGCATAGAGGTGGTTTGCTCTACGAAGGTAGCCAGTTGAGTGGAGTCAAAACTCCCCGTGTATCGGGCGAAGTCACGTAGGTATTCAATGACAATGCCTCGGAGAATAAAAGATAAATCCGACACAAATGGTTCAATGTCCTTCCCATAAATATCCAGGAGACCGTTGTGAATAAAGCTATCCACGCCACACTCAATATCGATTTCAGATTTGGTAATGTTTTCACGTTCGACCACAGAAAGCTCCTGCGAGGTAAACAGCAGCATATGCACTTGGTTTCTCATCATACATTCAAGCGTAACCTTTGTGCAATTGATCATGCGTTCCTTTTGGGAGAGATCCTCCATGTTCGAGAGGTGCTGGAAGGATGCATCTAGATCTTCAATAAATAGTACGCTAGAAGCAATCAGAATGTCTTCTTTCTTGCTGAAGTATTTGTAAAACGAAGCTTTCGCCATACCGGCTCTTTTCGCAATTTGATCAACAGATGTATCGTTATAGCCTTGTTCAGCGAAGAGTGCCGAAGCTTCCCGAATAATAAGTCTTTGCTTGATTTCCAATGGAATCCCCCTTTTGTACAGACGACCCCTTTTACATCGTAAAGGAGTCGTCTGTATGTGCTGTCGTTTTACGTTTTTTATTTTTACGTTTCATCTTCCAACGCTCAACGACCATATACAAGCAAGGCACGACAATCAGTGTAAGGACGGTTGAAAACAAGAGCCCAAAGATAATGGTCAAGGCCATCGGTCGGAACAAGATGCTTCCGATCGTTGCGATCGGGAGTAACCCAACGATTGCCGTTAGCGATGTGAGGAGGATCGGACGGAAACGTGCGTCGGCTGATTCAATGATAGCATCCAAGAGCGGCACGCCCTCTTCACGCGCATCTTTAATAAATTCAATCATTACGATGCCGTTACGAACAACGATTCCAGATAAGGCAATGACCCCCATAATACTCATGAAACCAACAGGACTGCCTGTAAGAAAGATCCCGATAATACCCCCTGCTCCTGCTAGATACACAGTCGTCATAATGACAAGTGGAGTCGTTAGGGAATAAAACTGCATCGTAATCACAATGATGATTAAAAAGCCAACAACAATGCCCAACGATGCGAGATCAGAAAAAATCTTTTCCTGTTCGTTTGTTTCGCCACCAATTTCCCATGTCACCCCATTTGGGAGCTCCAGCGTCTCTAGCTTCTGCTCAACGTCAGCCATCACTTCGGTCGCTGTGCGTCCTTGTACATCGGCTTCCACGGTTAAAGAACGCTCCAAATTGTAATGATGAATCTGATCAAGACTAAAGGATGGAACCAGCGAGGCGAACTGGCTAATCGGAATTTGTTCTCCAGTCGCACTAGTCACAGATAAATTTTCAAACAGCTGAAGCGGACTTTCATTTTCGCTTTTCTGTGCATAGAGCTGAATATCAATTAATTCTTGACCTGTATTGTAGTCCCCAATTGGAAGACCCTGGTCTAATAGCAAGAGTGACCGTGTCAGGTCATTGTAGGTGACGTTATACGCAGCCATCGCATGCTCATCGACGTCCACTTGTAGTGCATAGTTTTCAATGCCCATCGTATCCTCTATATCAATTGTGCCTGGTGTCTCTGAAACGATCGTTTTCACTTGATCGGCCACCTGTTGAAGCTGGGAAATATCCTCACCAAGAAGTCGAATAGACACTGGGCTTCCGACAGGGATACCTAATCGTGGAACACGTATGCTTATTTTGGCCCCTGGATATTTTTGATCAAGTGCATCCTGCCATTTTAGCACGGTAGTAGTCACATCAAAAGATCCTTCTTTTCCCGAGACGGCAATTTGCGCTGTATTGGCGGTACTGCCTGCTTCACCACCTGAGATGTCACTAAACAATTGCGGTGCAGCTCCACCAATGGCATAGGAATAGGATGCCGTCTCTGGTTGTTCCGACAGCCAAGTTGTCATTTCTTCCACCTGGTCTGTTGTTTTGGTAAAGGATGTGCCAACCGGGAGTGCGACATCAATCGTTGCTTGAGGATCTTCTGCCTGTGGAAATAATTCGATCGGTGTAAAGAAGATCAACCCATACGCAAGCGTCCCAATAATTAAACCGCTAAGAGCAGTAAGGAGTGGCTTTTTCAGTAACTTAGGCACGATTCTTCGAGAATAGTATGTGGAAAGTGCTTCGATTTGCTTGCCAAGTAATCCAGGTGGCCCTTGCTTGCGCTTTTTGTGCGCGCGTTTTCCTTCATACCACTCTCTGAAAATCGGAATAATCGTCAATGACATGACCATGGAAGCAATCATCGTCAAGGAAATCACAATCGGAATCGGTTTGATAAAGGCGCCAATGTTCCCTGTTAGAAAAAGCAAAGGTGCAAAGGCTGCAATTGTCGCTACCGTTGCCGTTAGAATGGATACAGCAACCTCTTTTGTCCCTTTACGTGCAGCATCTTTCGGGCTTTCGCCTAAGGTGGAGAGCCGCCTTTCTATGTTGTCATTGACAACCACTGCATCATCCACCAAAATACCGAGGACGATAATTAGACCGACAACGGAAATCTGATTTAATGTCACACCAAGCATAGGTAAGAAAATGGCTGCGAGCCCAATTGAAATTGGAATCGAGAGGGCTACAAATGCAGACGTCAATAGATTTAGACCAAGTGTACAGATGAGGATAACAGCTGCGATCGCAATAATCATTTCTTTTGTAAGGTCAGCGAATATATGGTTGACATTGTCTTCTTGAGCAAATAAAGAATTCAATGTCGCATAGGTTGGCAATGTTTTTTCAAGCTCAGCCATTTTGGCGTCAACTCTGCTGGCGATAGTAGGCACATCGCTACCAGTTTCAGAGCTGATATTGATGGAAATTGCCGGTTTTCCGTTCACATAGGCGGCATACTCCGGCTCTTCCGTAGAAACGGAAGCTGTGCCGATGTCACGCAAGTAGATTGGTGTTCCTTCCTGTGTGGAAGCGATGTAAGTGTTGGTATACGCATCCATATCTTCAATGGAAGGAACAATCAATTGATAATCTCGCGAATCATACGTAATCGAGCCTGTTGGCAAACGATCATTGGTTTTTTGAATGCTTTGCAGCACTTGTTCCCAAGGGATGCCATATTGCTTTAATAGTTCGGTGTCAATGGCAATGCGGACTTCCTTCTCAGGCAGGCCGGTAATATCAACCCCTGATACACCATCAACCGTGCGGATTTCATCACGCCACTGAAGCATTAAATTATTCAGCTGCAGAAGCCCTTCTTTGGTGTCTGCTGTAATGGCTAGTGATTCGACAAAGGACTTAGCCAAGTCATCATTGATAATAGGAGCCATAGCATCCTCGGGGAGGTCAGGCTTCGCATCATCTACTTTTTTTCGTAGTTCATCCCATTTTTTAGCAACATCTGCATCATCCTCTGTTTTCACAATAATTTGGGAAATGCCGTTGCTTGATGTGGACGTGATAAAGTCGAGATCTTGAATTTCTTTTATGCGAGATTCAATCACTTTCGTAACCGTTTGCTCGATCTCCTTAGGGTCTGCCCCAGGATAAGGCGTTGTCACAATCGCTTGATTGACCTCTGCATCAGGCATTTCTTGATGTGGAATTTGTGTGAAAGTAAAGATGCCTAGAACCATTGCCATTGTAAAAAAGAGAAGCGTGATCTTTTTTTTGCGAATAAAATATTCAATCATTCGTGTCATCTCCAGCAACATCAGCAGGTTCGATGAGGTCTCCATTCAGAAGCTGTGAGGCTCCCTGAATGACAATCTGATCGCCTTTCTCTAAGCCTTGAGTAATATGATAGCGATTCTGGTAAAGCCCTTCGATTACGACCGTCGTGCGGACTGCCTTGCCATCCTGGATGAGGAACACATAAGGGTCACCACCAGTATTAATCACAGCTTCTACTGGAACGAGCAGACCTTCTTGACTGTTCTCTGTGTTTTCAGCTGTCACCACTTGACCAGGCATCCAATCATGTGATGCATTCGGTACAACCACTTCAACTTCCACTTTACCGGCAGTTCCTGAAGCCGTCGGGGAAATGGTTTGGACCGTGCCTTCTCTTGTTTGATCACCTAACGCAATGCTGACCGTCTGACCTTTTTCCCATTGAGACACTTGATCAGAAGAAACAGGGAGCATGACTTTTAATTGATCGATCACGCCAACCGTAAATGAAGGCTGACCGGGAGCGGCAGGTTCACCGACAGAAACCGTTTTGGTTAAAACCACACCAGAAAGAGGGGAGGTTAATGTTGTTTTCGATAACTGCAACTCAGCCTCAGCCTTGCTCACCTGGGTTTCATTTAAGGCAGCTTGGGCTTGCTGCAACCCAGCTTGAGCCTGAGATATTTGAGCCTGGGCAGATGCTACACTACCATCGGTTTGCGTCACCTGCGCCTTGGCCGCATCGACTTGTGCTTGTGTCGCTCCGTCCTGGAGTATGGAGAGCTGTGATTGTGCTGCAGCATAATCGTTTCTGGCTTGCTCAAGAGCTAGCTGCGCTTTTTCTTTATTGTCCTCTGTCGCAAGACCTTGCTCAAATAAATTGGAGAGACGCTCCGCATCGGCCTCCGCTTTTTGCACCGCTTGTTCAGCAAGCTTCACCGCATTTTCTGCTTGCGTAAGCTCTTGCTCACGGGCGCCATCCTCGACCTCCTGCAATTGAGCTTGCGCCGCATCCTGTTGCCCTCGAGCCGAAGACAAGCCTCCCTGCGCCGCTTCAACTGATGCCTTCGATTGAGCAACGGCCGCTTGCGCCTGCCCAATACCAGTAGAGGCCTTCTGCACCTGCAGGGCATATGCATCATTATCTAGCGTCGCCATAGCAGCGCCTTGCTGCACAGCATCCCCAACGTTCACAGCAATGCTTTCCACCTTGCCGTTTAATTCAAATGAAACAGGAGCGACCTCCTCGGCCTCAAGTGTGCCAGATAACGAATAGGACGACGTCAGTGTGCCAGCTTCCACAGGAGCCACCTCAACCACCTTCGCATCTCTCGTAAGTGCTCCATCTGCCGCTTGACTGGAACATCCAGAAACAAGCACCACAGCAACTCCTACCAACAAAGACGAACGAAAAAAAGAAAAATTTTGCACAAATTCACATTCCCCTCTTTAAAAAATAGACCTGTTAGTTTAAAATTAGACTCGTGAGTATAAAACAAGAATAAACCCAGAAAAAAGAGCTGTCAATACTTAAAAGCGGAGCGCCGTTGTCCAGAAGCGCAGGTCAGAATATCATTGGGCAGTGAAATGGTTTTTTCATTTCACTAGCCTAAGGATTTCTGCGCCGCAGCTTCTACGGCGCGCAGCTAGATAGTAAAAGCGGAGGCGAGTACGCTTTGAAACGGAGGGCAGAACATCACCAAACAGAGAAATGGTTGTTTCATTTCACTCGTTTGGGGATTTCTGCCCCGCAGTTTCAGCGAGCCGTAGCTAGATAGTAAAAGCGGAGCGCCGTTGTCCAGAAGCGCAGGTCAGAATATCATTGGGCAGTGAAATGGTTTTTTCATTTCACTAGCCTAAGGATTTCTGCGCCG
>NZ_SNYJ01000017.1:0-26947 GCF_004363045.1 Aureibacillus halotolerans | reverse complement strand
CCGCAGCTTCTACGGCGCGCAGCTAGATAGTAAAAGCGGAGGCGAGTACGCTTTGAAACGGAGGGCAGAACATCACCAAACAGAGAAATGGTTTTTTCATTTCACTCGTTTGGGGATTTCTGCGCCGCAGCTTCTACGGCGCGCAGCTAGATAGTAAAAGCAGAGGCGAGTACGCTTTGAAACGGAGTGTGAAACTTCACTGATGGACCAAGAAAATCAAATGAAACATACCAATTGGGAGGGAGACGTTTTTTATGAAACATCTTAAAAAAATAGCCGGCAAATGCATCGTGGGAGTCTTTGCTTTGGGTACAATTGCTGCACCAAGCGCAGCATCCGCGGCACCGAACACACTCGACGACTTGGATAAGGTCAATGCGCTCACGTTGGACGAAGCGATTGATCGGGCGCTTAACCAATCCTTCAATCGTGAGTTGCTCGAATTACAGTACAAAGCCTTAACGTACAAGGAAGAAGATTTGGAAGAATCGAAGGATGACTTGGATGATGCGTTGGATTCACAGGAGGATTCATCTTTTACATTACCGGAGGCGCGGGAGGATTTTTTTGATCCGAAATATCAAATTCCTCCAACAGTCACGCCAGAACAGATGGTTTGGATGGGCCCATTGATTGAAACGAACGCAGTGTTAAATGAAGTGCTCAATGGCATCGGAGACATTACGGACGCAATGAATGACATGCTCGAGCAACAAAGAAATGAATTAGAGATCGCTATTGAGCAAATCGAGACCGAACAAGACAAGGTGTCCATTCACGAAGAGGAAGCGAAGACAGCAGCGGAATTAATGATCAAAGGTTCCTATATCCAAGTGCTTTCTGATCAAAAACAAATCGAGCTCCTTGAGGAATCCCTTGTGCACGCGTCACGGAACGTCATTGCTCTTCAAACACAAGCCAATTATGGCATTGTGACACAGGAAGACGTACGGAAAACGTATCAGGCAAAGGTCGATCAAGAGGATCAGCTGAAGCAGCTTCAGCTAGATTATAAACAACATTTGGCTCAATTAAGCCTACAACTAGGCATTGAGTACAATCCAGACCTGTTGCTTTCTGATATTGTCTTCCATCCAACACCTGTTAAGAGGAAGAGTGGGGATCAGCTTCTCGACGACGCCTATGCTTTACAGACGATGGACGAAGATATTGAACAAGCGGAATGGGAAGAGGGTCATACAGACACAACGAGTAATGCTGGCGAAGATTATCTTGAGCAGCAAACAGAAATTGCTGAAACAACAAGAACGCAAAAGACGTTTGAGCTCGTCGCAAGTATCGGGCAAACCTATACCGATGCAGAGAAAGCCTATGCCGCCTATATCGCAGCAAGAGAAGACATTTTGCCCGTGTCGCATGAGCTTCGCGATGCCCAAGCGCGATTTGCCAACGGGGTCATCACACGCCATCAGTTGGATCAACTGCGAATGAAATTGATCCAAGCACGAGCTGAATTAGAGTTGCGCAAGTTGAGCTATTACGCCGCGGATGCTCAAGTAGAAGCGATGGAAGAAGGATTAATTCAATAGGAACGAATACAAAAAGAGCATACTGGTCAGGTACGCTCTTTTTGTTGATTACAGGTGGCCGGACTGTAGGCTGGAATTAGTGCGCGAAAATGGCACTGTTGTGCTCGGAAAAGACGAATGTGCGCGCGAAAACGGGCATGTGGTGCGCGAAAAAAGGTATGTTGTGCTCGAAAAACATGTATGAGTGCGCGAAAATGCGAATGTGCCGCGCGAAAACAACACTGGTATGCTCGAAAACATTAAATTTTCCCCTTATAGTTCAACGATGGCTTTAATCACCCGCGCTTGTGGTGACAGCCACGATTCAAATGTGTCTGGTAACTCTGTAAGAGTACAGCGGTGAGTAATGTAGTCCTCCATTTGCAATTCGCCTGTGTTTAGAAGAGCGAGGACAGTTTCAAAATCGGTATATGTCGCATTTCGGCTCATATGAATCGAAAGCTCTTTTTTATGAACATCAGGATGGTAGAATTGGATATCGTTCTTAACAAGACCGACGAAGACGACCTGTCCGCTATGCGCCGCATAACGGTGGGCTGCATTCATGGAATGGACATTGCCTGTCGCATCAAACACCGTGGTTGCCATATCCCCGTTTGTCCACTCAGCAATCTCATCTTCAGCGGTATCCCCGGCCACAACGGTTGTGGCAACGCCTGCCCAGGATTGACTAAAGGTGAGTCGTTGTTCATCCATATCCATCGCAATGACAGTGGCGCCAGCAGCGCGAGCAAAGGCCATGACACCAAGGCCGATTGGACCAGCACCAATCACAAGAACGGTATCTCCTGGCTCAAGAGCTGCCCGCGCGACTGCGTGAGCCCCAATGGCCAATGGTTCAAGGAGTGCGGCATGTTCTAGTGACAACGAGCTGTCTATGGATACTGGAATCAAATGACGAATAGGAACCGCCAACAAGTCTTGCATGCCCCCATCCATGTGTACCCCTAGGACACGCATGTGTGTACAGCAATTGGTCCGACCGCGCTTACAAGCCAAACACTGCCCACAATGCATATAAGGAATAATGGCAACTGGGGTCCCAGGCGCCAACGAACAGGTTGCGTCGTTGATTTCCTCAACAGTCCCAGAAAGCTCGTGCCCCAAAACACGGGGATACGTAAAGAAAGGCTGGTTGCCTTTGTATGCATGAATATCTGTTCCACAAATGCCTACGTAGCGTATGCGTACCAATGCATGACCATGGGGAACTTCTGGTTTCGATAAATCATTTTTCATAATGAACTGATTTGGGGTTTCGCAAACAATGCTGCGTAGCATAAGGAATCCTCCTGTTTATAAATGATAGCGCTTACTTTGAAGGGCTTTAAAAAACAACGAAATTCATCGTTGTTATTACCAATATATGTAAATTAATTTTTGCTAATTCAGTATTTATTAGCTTAGCAAATTTTAAAATATAAGTCTACCATTATTTTTTCTCATCCTCCACAATATAGGAGAGAAGTGCTTAAGAAAAAAGGAGGTTTCCATTGTGACCCATCAAGAAGAACGAGAGTACCTAGGGCACACCTTAACCTATATTCAGCAAAAGAAAACGGAGCTCGTATCCATCCCTAACTATACCGGGGAAGACATTACAAAGCTGGCCATTGAGGATCATCGGGTGCGTACCATTGCAGCATTACGACGAGCAGCTGAAGAACCTTATTTTGGTCGCATTGATTTTACGGAAGAAAACGGTACAGACAAAGCCTATTATATCGGCAAGTCAGGGATAGAAAATGATAAGGGAGGAGACCCTCTGGTCATCGACTGGCGTGCCCCTGTAGCAAGCTTGTTTTATGGCTTTTCAGGTGGAGAGGAACTAGCGTATTATGTGGCACCCGAAGGCATCATCGAAGGAGAAATTCAACTGAAGCGCAATATCGTTATACGACAGGCAGACATCCAACGAATTGTGGATACGTTTGTTAGAGGTGAAACGTCTTCCTCTGGCGGAGACGAGTTTTTGCTGTATCGTCTTGGCGAACACAAAGACGATCGATTACGAGACATCGTATCTACGATCCAAGCGGAGCAAAATGATATCATTCGAAAGGAAAAAAATCGTCCGTTGTTTATTCAAGGTGTTGCTGGGAGTGGAAAAACGACTGTTGCTCTTCATCGCCTTGCCTTCTTGCTTTATGAGTATCGCGAACAGCTAAATGCCAAACGAATGATTATTTTCGCTCCAAACGCCATGTTCCTTAATTACATTTCAAATGTCCTACCTGAATTAGGGGTAGGCGATATTCAGCAGTCGACCTTTATCGACTGGGCATTGTCGCAAATGGACGTTTCATTCCCATTGGAGAACGAAGCCGAGCGATTAATGAACGTTTTCGAAACATCATCTGATGAAAAGAATGAAGCATCAACTTTAGGATCGTTAGCGACTTATAAATCAATCGATGCTTTCGCAACAACACATGCTCAAGTGAGTTTGCAGCAGTTATTTGACGCAGGAGAAGGAAGGCATCTTACTGTTGAAGAATTGGCCAATTGGACCGTTGATGACGGCATGCCACTTGCTAGACGGAAGGAGCGGTTTCTGCAGCGCGTCAAGCACTGGATTGATGAGCAGGCGAAATGGATGGACCCTCCACAGGCCCGTGATTTTAAGAAAACGGCTAAGCAGAAGCTTCGGACGTATAGCAAACATTGGCCGAGCACAGATCCATTATCGGTGTATCTCTACTATTTGAAAGAGCATGCACCAACCGAATGGATTCGCATCTCAGAAACAAAAACACTTACGCGCGCAGACATAGCGCCATTGCTTCACCTGCATTACCGTCTGCATGGCATTCCAAAAGAACATCGCTTCGATCATACCGTCATTGATGAGGCTCAGGACTGTTCGCCTTATCAATTGGCTGTACTAAATGAGGTGACGAGACGGAAATCCTTTACGGTGCTCGGCGACCTTGCCCAAGGTATTTATGGAGAAGAAGGTGTGCAAAGCTGGTCGGCCTTGGAAGAGGTGTTTGGCGACACAGATACGACGTTGTCCGTTATGCAAAGAAGTTATCGATCCACCTTTGAAATCATCACGTTTGCAAATCAATTCCTGAAGCAGATGCCAGGTATTGAGACGTTGGCAGAACCTGTGTTTCGAAGTGGGAACGCAGTGGAGGTCATCAAAGTAAAGGCTGCCGAAACGTTCAAAGTGCTAGCGGAGTGGATCAGCACTATGCAAACGAAGCAGGCCGAAACGCTTGTCATTTTGACGCGATCTTCGAGTGAGGCAAAGGTCATTCACCAAATACTTCATCAAGCAGGCCAAACAACGACATTGGTTTCTGCGGAGGACACTTCTTACGAAGGTGGCATATCCATCATGCCAGTCTATTTGGCCAAAGGCCTTGAGTTTGACGCGGTGCTCATGTGGAATGTGTCCCAAGCAAACTATCCAGAGGATGCCAGGCATGCAAAGCTAATGTATGTCGGCTGCACAAGGGCATTGCATGAGCTGACGCTATTGTATGACGGTACACCATCACCGTTACTGATCGAAAGCTTGTAACAAGGTGTAGACAGAACGATGTGTTGCTTTTATAATGAAAATGATTATCAATTACATTATTGGCAAAGCATTGTTTTTTGTCAGAAAGAGGCGTTACCATGTCGCGACCGTTACATTCCCACATAAAAAAATCACGCCCCGTTGCCGGTATCATCGTTATTGTCGGCGGACTTGCTGCCTTGGTCGTAGGCTTAATGCTCTCCATCTCCTTTGGCGCAGCTGATATAGGGATGTCTACCGTTTGGGAAGCTGTCTTTTCATTTAATCCAGATTTGTCGCAGCATCAGATTATCAAGGAGTTACGTATGCCAAGGTCATTAGGTAGCGCGCTGGTCGGGGCTGCCTTTGCCGTTGCAGGGGCCGTCATGCAAGGAATGACACGGAACCCACTCGCCGATTCAGGCCTCCTAGGTTTAAACGCAGGGGCTGGTTTGGCACTCGCCCTCTGTTTTGCATTCTTCCCTGGAATGCCTTATCTGTCTATCATGTTTTTCTGCTTTATCGGAGCTGCCTTTGGAGCTGGTCTCGTTTTTGGCACAGGAACGTTGGCTAAGGGGGGGCTTACGCCACTCCGCCTCACGCTGGCAGGGGCAGCTGTAAGTGCATTGCTCGTCGCTTTAACAGAGGGCATCGCCATTTATTTTCAAATATCGCAGGATCTTGCCTTTTGGACAGCTGGTGGGGTCGCGGGTGTACGCTGGCTACACGTAAACATCATGTTGCCATTTGTTTTAGGCGGTGTGCTCGTTAGTTTGATCTTGTCTAAATCGATTACCGTCCTAAGTCTTGGAGAGGATATCGCCAAGGGGCTTGGTCAAAACAATCGCTTAGTAAAAATTGTTGCCTCCATTGTCGTCCTTGTTTTAGCAGGCGCGGCTGTCTCTGCGGTTGGATCGATCGCCTTCGTTGGGCTCGTCATTCCTCATGTTGCTCGCATGATTGTTGGTGTAGACTATCGTTGGATCATCCCAAGCTCTGCTATTCTCGGTGCTATTTTGATGGTCTTTGCTGATGTGGCAGCACGCACGATTAACCCTCCTCATGAAACGCCGATAGGAGCGCTCATCGCCCTAATTGGTGTACCATTCTTCCTTTACCTAGCGAGAACGAAGGGGAGGGAACTATCATGAGAACGACATCAAAAAAACAGCTTCGAAATCGCGCAACCGGTGTGCTCGTTATCTTAGTGCTTCTCATTCTTGCTTTTTTTGTAATTAGCATGGGGACAGGTTTTATGAAAATGACGCCTGTGGATCTGTTCAAGACGTTGTTTGGTCATGGAACAGCAGATCAAGCCCTTGTCTTGTTTGAATTTCGACTTCCGCGTATCGTGATCTCTGTTTTAATTGGAGCAGGTTTTGCCATTTCAGGATGTATTCTTCAAGCGATCGCGAGGAATCCACTATCTGACCCTGGTATTCTTGGCATTAACTCCGGCGCCAGCCTTGCCGTCGTCTTGTTCATTTCGTTTTATCCGCTTAATCAAGCCTCACCCATCTTTCTTTTGCCTGTATTGGCGTTGATTGGAGCAAGTGTAGCTGCGGTTCTTATTTATGTATTGTCTTACAAGAAAAATGAAGGCATTGCACCCATCCGAATGATCCTCGTCGGCATTGGGATTGCGGCGGGTATTTCGGCATTAATGATTGTCTTAACGATCCGCTTAAATCCTGAGCAATACAAATTTGTTGCCGTTTGGATGGCGGGCTCAATTATGGGCAAGGATTGGCGATTTGTGCTCGCCTTCTTGCCGTGGATCCTCCTATTGTTCCCGATCGCATGGATAAAGGCAAAAGATCTAAACGTGCTTTCGCTTGGAGAGTCTGTTGCGCAAGGGTTAGGCGCGAGGGTTGAAAAGGAACGGATTTTGTTATTGTTGATTGCCGTTGGATTGGCTGGAGCAAGTGTTGCAGTAGGTGGAGGCATTGGTTTTGTTGGACTTATTGCCCCGCATATTGCTAGACGTCTCGTTAGTGGAAACCATTTTTATTTAATCCCAGCTTCCGCATTGACGGGAGGGCTTTTGCTCATCGTCGCAGACACTATCGCACGAACAATCATCCAACCGTCTGAAATTCCAACAGGCGTCGTCGTCGCAGTGATTGGCGCACCGTATTTCCTCTATTTAATGTCGAAAACAACGACCGCTTCTGCATAACTGTTTACGCCTAGCAAAATGAACCTATACTATGGATCAAAGCCTCTGCAGTGGGCGATTCTTTGCAGAGGCTTTTCCTATGCTACAATTGAGAGCAGAATGGATTGGAAAGGGTGAATGGATATGAAGAAACGCATCGCAATTGATATGGATGAAGTCATGGCAGACACCGGCGTTCGCTTAATGGATCTGTGCAATGAATTTTGCAATGAGGAAGAGCCGCTCACAGTGACGACGTTGCGGGGAAAGAGATTAGCAGAAATTCGTCCAGCATTTGCAGAAGCCATCCATACGCATTTGGCCGATACGCAATTTTTCCGTGACCTGCCTGTGATTGAAGACAGCCAACGCGTCATTCGCAAGCTGCACCGCCACTATGACATTTTTATTGCCACCGCAGCGATGGAGGTGCCTGCCTCGTTTACGGCTAAGTATGAATGGCTTGAAGAGCATTTTCCTTTCTTAGCAAAGAAGAATTATGTGTTTTGTGGAGACAAAAGCATTATACGCGCTGACTACCTCATTGACGACAACCCGAGACAGCTCAGAAGCTTCCAAGGTGAGGGGTTGTTGTACGACGCTCCACATAATGATATCGAAACAGAGTTTCCACGTATGAACTCTTGGGAAGATGTAGAACGCTATTTCTTTGAATGATCTTTGTTTGTGAGAAAAAATGTGATGTGTTCGTCAGTACAATTAGCTTGTTTCCATTGCGACGTCTGAGCACGAAGACTAACTCAACTAAATGAGGAAACGCACAACGTTGTCGTTGATATAAGAAAGACGACTTCCGACGCGTTCTCTCGAAAAATAAGATACAATAGACGTAATCAACAACAAGGCGGTGGACACAAGATGAGTGTGCTGATTGCAGAGCATTTACATAAAGCTTTTGGTGAAAAAAAATTATTTGATGATGTGTCACTAACGATAGAGCGTAAGGACCGAATTGGACTAATTGGGGTAAATGGAACAGGAAAAAGCTCCTTGCTCCGGGTGTTAGCTGAGGAAGAAGCACCTGACACAGGCGCAGTGAATCATGCCAATACGTTTTCCGTTGTTTTTGTTAAACAGGAACCTGTTTTTGCAGAAAACACGACCGTGCTTTCCTATGTCTTTGATGGGGAGGCGGAAATGCTGCTTGCTGTGAAACACTATGAGGCTTCCCTTTTGGCATTGGCCTCCCAGCCAGAATCAGAAACGGCACAAGCAAAACTGTTTCAAACCCAGCAAACGATGGACCGATTAGGTGCCTGGGATGCACAATCAAAGGCGAAAACCATCCTGACAAAACTCGGGATTTTTGATTTTGCAGCGAACGTGCAGGAGTTATCAGGGGGGCAGCAAAAACGTGTTGCGCTTGCGAGAGCGCTTATCCAACCTGTGGATTTATTGCTTTTGGATGAACCGACGAACCATTTAGACCATGAAACAGTGGAGTGGCTTGAGCATTATTTGGCTTCCTATGAAGGGGCATTGCTAATGGTCACCCATGACCGCTACTTTTTAAACAATGTCGTCAATACAATGTATGAGCTGGACGATGGAAAGCTCTATCAACATAAGGGAACCTACGCAAGTTATTTGCAGGCGAAAGAGGAACGACTGAACGAAGAAAATCTTCAACATGCAAAACATCAAAATCTTTTGCGTCGGGAAATGGCGTGGCTGCAAAGGGGCGCCAAAGCAAGAACAACGAAACAAAAGGCACGAAAGGATCGTGTTGAGGCGTTAAAGAACAAAAAAGGGCCTGCGAACAGAACGACATTGGATATTTCGTTGCATTCAGAGAGATTAGGCAATGATGTCATTGCGTTAGACGATGCGGCCTTCGCTTATCCAAATCACAAGGTTCTCTCGCACTGCAATGTAACCCTTGAGCCTTTCGAGCGAGTGGGCATCGTTGGAGAAAATGGCTCTGGGAAAACGACTTTGCTTCAATTAATGGCAGGAGAATTAACGCCAAGTGAAGGTGAGGTCAAGCGAGGTGAAACGGTTCGTTTAGGGATCTACAGACAAACCCATGAGGATTTAAATGGTGACCTTCGTGTAGTCGATTACATAAAAGAACGTGCTGAAGTCATTCAGAATGCGGACGGTGAGCAAGTAACGGCTGAACAAATGCTAGAAGCGTTTTTGTTTCCACGCTCTGCCCAGCAAACGTTCATTCGTCGGTTATCTGGAGGAGAGAAAAAGCGTTTGTATTTATTACGGGTGCTTATGGAAGCGCCAAACGTGATTTTTCTAGATGAGCCAACAAACGATCTCGATACCGAAACATTAGGCGTTTTGGAGCAGTATTTAGATTCATTTAAAGGGACAGTTGTCACCGTCTCTCATGACCGCTATTTTCTCGACCGTGTCGTTGACAGGGTGATCTGGGTTGAAGGAAATGGACAAACAACGGCGATTCAAGGCGGGTATTCTGAGTGGCTTGATGCAAAAACACTTCAGCATCAGGAAGCAGCGGCAGAAAAAGAGGCAAGAAAAGCAGAAGCTGCTCCAAAAACGACGAAAAAGAAAAAAATGTCTTATCAAGAACAAAAGGAATGGGATCGCATTGAAGAGGACATTGCTGATGCGGAGGGAGAAGTCGAGCGCCTCACACTTGCAGTCGCAGAAGCCGGACATGATGCCGAAAAAACACAGTCTCTTTTCAGCGAACAGCAGGACGCAGAGGAGAAGCTGCAGCAGCTATACGATCGCTGGGAAGCCCTTGCCGCACTGGCGGAGTAACAGAGCATGGATGTGAATTCATACGAAATCTTTCGTATCTTAAGTAGGGTAGGTAATATATGCTCACTTTCGATTAAAGGCACAAGTGATACAACGACTGGAGGCATTTATTTCAACGTGATCGGCTGAATGGCAGTCACTGCGAGCCTTGTTTTCATTCATGTTTGTGAGGAGTAATTGCGCAAATCGTCGATAGCGGGCGAGATTCATAAGCAGAAATTAAAAGGGGTGTCCGAGTATTTTCGGACACCCCTTTTATGCAGAGCGTAGAGATCTCGTTTATTGACTGAATTGAATTTTCTTTCTTTATATTCGACAGAAACCCTAGATACAGCTGAGTAAATCTGCAAAATGCAACATCGACTCGAAAGGACCTCCTCGTGATTTCTATGCACCTTGACTTCTGTCGCGTCTCCTCAAGCGTATTCCCGTTTTGCTCTTGTTTTATGATGTAGTCATCCTTACCCGAAACATCCCCAATTTACCAAGGCCATTTGTACTTGTACGTCACGCATATTTTCACACTGGTGGGAAACGTTAATTGTCACAGGGGTGAAGCGTCCATGACGAAAACGGCGGCAAGCATTTCAAAGGAATTGGCTCAAAATAGCTCGTATTTCAAACCATACCTTAAAAGTAACGGGGACGTGATTTCACGCCGTTTTTATATTCAACAATCAGAAGTAGAAATGGTTTATTTACAAGGACTTTCAGACTCTGAACAAGTGAACAAAGACGTATTAAAGACACTGATGGCCTTTCAAGAGGAGATCACTGAAGAAAACATCATCAATCGTTTGAATGTGACTGGTTTGACAACAGCCGCCTCGGTGGATGATGCCATTCATGCGTTGTTCAATGGCACAACCGTGCTCTATATTGATGGCGTGCCAACGATGTTTCTAATTCATTTAATTAAACAAAAGTCTCGATCAATGGAAGAGCCGATTACAGAAATGGTCGTTCGTGGCCCGCGTGTTGGGTTTCTCGAATCCCTTCAGGACAATACGACGATTTTACGTCAACGAGCAAATGATCCCCGGCTCGTCATTGAGGAAATGGAAGTGGGCACTAGAAATCGGAAGAAGATTGCCATTGTCTATTACCAGGAGATCGCCAACCCAAAAATTGTCGAGCGTGCAAAAAAGAGAGTCGAACACATTGATATTGATGATATGGCGGACACAGGCTTGCTTGAACAATTTGTCGAGGATACATGGAAATCGCCATTTCCTCAAATTCAAAATACAGAACGACCAGACCGTGTGATTGCCGCTTTATTGGATGGCAAAGTATCGTATTTACTGGACGGTTCGCCTTTTGCCCTTATTGTCCCATCCACCTTTCACGATTTTTTAAAAAGTCCAGAGGATTATTATGACCGCTGGTTGCCAGGAACCCTTTTAAGACTTCTTCGCTACCTCTCCATTCTTTTGACCATATTCCTTCCAGCATTGTATATTGCTTTTGTTTCCTTTCATTCTGGACTTCTGCCATCAAGTCTTGCGTTTTCCATTGCGTCTGCCAGAACGGATGTGCCTTTTCCAGCGTTTATCGAGGCGATGATCATGGAAGTTACGATCGAGTTGTTGCGCGAGGCTGGTCTGCGATTGCCGCGTCCTATTGGGCAAACACTAGGCCTTGTAGGAGGGGTCATTATAGGACAGGCAGCTGTTGAAGCGAAAATCGTGAGTCCAATTATGATCATCATCGTTGCCATTACCGCTATAGCCTCATTCACAATTCCAAAATATGAGCTTGGTGTAACGTTTCGGATGCTTCGATTTATGGCAATGATCATGGCTTCTATTTTCGGGATCTTTGGCATCTTTCTGTTCATTGTTATGGTTTCTGTACACTTAATGAAATTGACGAGCTTTGGCGTGCATTATTTCACACCGCTAAACCCAACAAACCAATATACATGGCGGGATGTGTTGATTCGGATGCCGTTTCGTAGTTTGAAATTTAGAAACAACATCGTTCGACCGTTAGATAAAAAGAGACAGAAATAAGGGTAGGCCGTTAAACCAAGGACAGGCGTAGAAAAGGGGTGAATACTGAATGGCCCAAAAAAACACGTTAGCAAAGAGTCAATTGTCAGTTGTGCAGGCGTGCGCTCTCCTCATGTCAACTTTTTTAGGGTTTGGTTATATTGTGTTGTCTAGGGAACTATCCGATATGCTGAACACGGCGGATGGCTGGATTGTCATTATCATAGCCACACTGTTCATTGTCTGTTTTTACCTCATTATTCAATCTTTAGCAGCGGGGCATGAGGGAGAATCATTGTATGAATACAGCCCGAAGCTGATAGGAAAATGGGGAACCAAATTGATTGCACTTTACTATACAGCCTACTTTTTTAGTATGGCGGGGTTGGAAATACGGGCATGCACAGAAATGGTTCGATTTTTTTTGTTAGAGGACACACCAATGATCGTTATTATTGTGAGCTTTATTGTCCTCGTGCATTACTTGACTGTCAGTGGCTTGCAAATCATCGCCAGAGTGTCATTGTTTTACCTCGTCCCAACGATCGTCATTGTACTTATTCTCATGGTGCTGAGCCTGCGGATTTTTGAACTTTCTAATCTGAGACCTGTAATGAGTGAAGGCATTATGCCTATTGTTAAGGCAACCCCAAAAACAGGCTTTTATTTTTTAGGGCTCGAGATAATGCTTTTTATTTCTGGTGCCGTAGAAAAACCTAAAAAATTGTTTGTTCCAGTAATGGGAACCATTCTATTCACAGGCCTTCTTTATATTCTAAGTTATATTGTCATCGTCGGAGGTATGGGGGTGACGGAGACGGCCAATACGACCTGGCCAACCATTTCGCTGATCCAGTCATTTGAAATAGAAGGCGTGCTCTTTGAGAGGTATGAAATTTTCTTTCTTTTTGTTTGGTTAATGCAGTTTTATACGACAACTGTTGCTTTTTATTACGGCAGCCTTGTGTCCTTTACGACATTATTTTCGACAAGCGTAAAAAAGGTCGCATTATTTTCCTTAGTCATCACCACGGTGATCGCGTTACTGCCAAAAACGATGGATGAACTGTTTTGGGGCCTTAACATCCTTGGCTACAGTTTTTTTATTTCGGTCTTTGGCATTCCAGTCGTCTTGTTAGCGATTTCTAAATTTAAAAAGAGGTGGGCGCGATGAGTAGCAGACAGCCATTCCATGTTTTACTTACCATTCTCTTGCTTTTTCTTTTAACTGGGTGCTGGGATGCCAGAGCCATTGAGGATGTTGCGTTTGCGGTTGGATTCGGATATGACAAACCTGAATCCAACGACAAGATCAAGGTCACTTATCAATTTATTAATACCGCCGCTGCCTTAGAGGCTCAGACGAAAAAGTACATTAATATCACTCGAGAGAGCAATAGTGTTCATGAAACAATTCGTGATACATCCTTGCAAACGTACCCTGTAAACAGTCGTCATCTTAAAGTGTTAGTTATTCATCATGACCTGGCAGAAGACATTCAAATTGATAAGTTAATTAATCAGGTCATGAAAAGCAATGAAGTGCGGAGGAGCTGTTATGTGCTCATTTCTAGAGAGCCTGCCCAACAGATTTTTTCAAATGAAATAGCCAATATAGTTCCCGTTCAGCAGTTAAAAGTGCTCTCAAGAACGATTGGGTACTCTAATAAGAAACTGCCCGCATTAACGTTAGGAAAGATGTCGTCTCATTTGCAGGAAAAGGTAAGTTTTGCTATACCGGAAGTCCGTACAGATGCGGGAAGAAATACATTAGGTGGCGCATTTGTTGTGCGTGGAAATTTGCAGAAGGTGGTCGGTCATCTCAATGTACGCCAGACAATCGGATTGAATTATTTACTTGGCTATGAGGTTGGGGGAACCACAACGGTCAATAACGATGACAAACTGCGTGTGTTTGAGGTGCACGATGTGAAATCGAAACCAAAACTTACCTACTCGAAGCAAAGGGGGTTTGAAGCAAGCTTTGCATTACAATTAACAGGACGTTTGTCTGAGGATTGGAATGAAGATGAAAATTCGTTTAAAGGCAATTATTTAAAGCTGGTTGAGAAAAAAGTAGAGGAGGACATTAAAAAATCCATCGAGGATCTGCTGACAATTCTTCAAAGTGACTTGAAAGCGGATGTACTAAAGCTTCATGACCTCGCAAGAATTCATCATTTTGATGAATACAAGAATATAAAAAAGGAATGGGATGAATCAATTTTTCCTGAAATTCCGATTAAAGTAGATGTCAAAGCGACCATTACTGATTTTGGTACAAAGGGGGCAACAACTAAAGATTAAGTAGGCTGTAGATATGCTATGATGACCTTAGCAAACGAAGAGGGAGCGAGGTCGTTGAGGGAATATCTAAGACAAAAGCACCTTTACGAAGCCTATGTACCAGACCAAACAAAACCAGTAGATTTTGACGAATTTTGGAAGAAAGCATTAGCACAATCGAAGGGAGTCAAATTGAACGTCAACCGGTCGCCACTAAAAACAGCTATGAAAAGTGTTATTGCAGAAAAAGTCACGTTTCACGGAACAGACGGCACGCTACTTGCTGGCGTTTGGGTTCGACCCCGCCACAGTGCTGCTGGCGTGCCCTGCTTGCTGCGTTTTCATGGGTATGGTGGAGATCGTGGTTCCATCACCCAAGACGCACATTGGATTTTACAAGGGTATAGTGTTTTTTCCATCGATGTACGTGGTCACGGAGAAAGTGGAGATGCGTCGCCGTATGCACATGGCAATAACGGAAGTTGGGTCACACAGGGCATTTTAGAACCTGAACATTATTACTATAGACAAGTGTTTATTGATGGCGTGCGCGCATTGGATGCTGTAAGTGAATTTCCTGAGGTCGACGCCTCGCGAATTGGTTTGCTTGGAGGTAGTATGGGTGGAGGCATTGTCCTTGGTATTGCTGCACTGGATTCGCGGCCAAAGGTAGTGATCAGTGATGTCCCTAACCTTTGTGATGTCGGCCTTGCAATATATCAAAAAATGGAAGGTTCATTGCAATTCGTTGAGCGTTTTATGGCAAGAAGACCTCAGCATGTAGAGCAAGTGTTCCAAACGTTAGCGTATGTCGATCATGTAAATCTTGCCGAGAGGATATCCGCAAGAATTCGTGTGTCTGCTGCAATGCGAGACTTTGTTTGCCCACCGCAAACGATTTTCGGTATGTACAATCATTTAAAAACCGATAAGACGATAAAGGTTTTTCCGTTTTCAGGACATGATGCACCGGGCTCACCACTTCACATTGAAGAAACGATTGCTTTTGTAAAGGAGTCACTCGGATAAACGTTACTTCATAAGCAATCCATTAATCTATTATTGCTTAGTATGATTGGTTGTTTTCATTTCGAGGCACCCCAAGTTATGAGGGGTGCCTTTTTCATTGGTTGGTAAAATGCGTATATTTTATGCAGTTTCTTTTGCCTTTTCTCCCTCACTGTAAACACGTTCAGCGTTGGTTACATAGTGTTTCTAGCCATCGTAAGCGCATTCAATTGCCTTTATTATACTGCTTTAATAGTTCTTAAGTTGCATAAATATCGAAAAACATTCAAAAAAACATTTACACGATTTTAAAAATACTGGTATACTCAATTCATTATTAGAAATGTTGTTTCACTATTTGAAAAAAGGAGGAATAATAGTATGAAAAGTTTGAAATGGATGACAATCGCTTTGTTGATTCTTGTCTTAGCGGCTTGCGGTGGGGGAGCAAGCTCGAATGCTGGACAAAATACAGAAGGTCAAGACACTGCAGCTACAGGTGAAGAAACAGAAGCGACAGGGGGAAATTTACGAGTCGCTCTTGCAGCAACACCAAAAACACTTGACCCGATCGCGTACACTGCTGTGTATGAATCAAATGTCATGAAAAGTATTTTTGATACGTTGGTTCAATACAACGATGATCTTTCAGAGATCCAACCTGCGTTGGCAACAGAGTGGGAAGTATCTGATGATTTAAAAACGTACACGTTTACGCTTCGTGATGACGTTTCCTTTCAACCAGGGGAATTCCAAGATGGACGTCCAATGACAGCGGAGGACGTAAAATATTCTCTAGAGCGTTCTTCTAAAGAATCGGCAATGAATCGTCTACGTAACGTGGAAAGCGTTGAAGTGATTGGGGACAACCAAGTCGCTGTTCACATGACTGAGCCGTATTCTGCATTGTTGGCTGTTTTAACTGATATGGGAAATGCAATTGTTCCTAAAGAAGAAGTAGAAGGGCATGGCGATGCATTTGGACAGAATCCTGTAGGAACTGGTCCATTCGCTTTCTCAGATTGGGCAAAGGATGATTTCATTAAAGTAACCGCTTCAGAGACTTATTGGGGAGACAAGCCTAACCTTGATGGTGTTGAGTGGAGCTTTATTTCAGACGGCAATATGCGTGCCAACGCATTAAGAGCTGGTGACATAGATGTTGCTACAGAAATTGCAGGACAAGCTCGGGCACTCGTCCAAACCGATGACAAGCTTAAGTTTTTGTCGACACCTGGTCTTTCTATTGAATATTTGGCATTCAACATGACGGAAGGTCCAACAAGTGACCTTAAAGTACGACAGGCGATGCAAATGGCGACAAATGTAGAAGACATTGTGAAGGGCGCTTATCAGTTCGGTGGTGCGACACCAGCTCGCTTGCCGCTACCAGAAGCTTCATGGGGATATGATGAGGCAGCAGCAGGCAAAATTCCTGGTTATGATGTTGATGCAGCAAAAGCTCTTCTCGCTGAGACTGACTACGCCGATGGATTCAGTACAGAGCTTTATGTGATTGAAAAGCGTGTGCCTCACGCAACTGTTTTCCAGACACAAATGAAAGAAAACTTAAACATCGATGTTGAGATCAAAACGCTTGAATGGGGGACATTCAGCGATACAGTGTCTAAAGGACAAGCGCCTTTGTACATTATGGGATGGAGCTGGTATCCAGACCCTGAATTCTTCTTGTATCAAATGCTTCATAGCAACCAAATCGGTGCCCTTGGTAATGGAGGCGGCTATAGCAATCCTGAAGTAGATTCTTTACTCACGAGAGCAACTTCTGAAACAGCTGACCAAGGCGAGCGTGCTGAGCTTTACAAGCAAGCGCTGAACATTATTTCTGAGGATCTTCCTCACATTGATATGACGCAGGTGGAAATTACTGTTGGTACAACAACGAAAGTAAACGATTATAAAGTAAGCCCAGATGGATCGATTACGATTGTTGGAAACGGAACGAACGTATCTTTATCAGAATAAGACCGTAGAGGAGAGGAGAGGCGGCAATGCTACAATACACCGTCCGAAGAGTGCTTGATTTACTCCCGACCTTGTTTGTCGTCGCCGTTATTGTCTTCTTAGTCACTCGGTTGATTCCTGGAGACCCAGCAAGCGTTATGCTGGGTCCTCAGGCAACTGTAGAGGATATTGAGCAAATGAGAATAACATTAGGACTGGATCAACCAATCCTACAACAGTTTATTTCTTATATTGGCGATTTGCTGACAGGCAATCTCGGAACATCGATTTATTATAAAGAACCGGTTACTGCACTTATACTTGAACGATTTCCGAACACGATTGTGCTGTCGGTTTGCGCGTTGTTCATTGCATTAATTGTTGGTATTCCAGCTGGGATTATCTCGGCAACAAGACAACGTTCATGGCTTGATTATTCCGTGATGGTTGTTTCTTTATTAGGCGTATCAATGCCTGTTTTCTGGCTTGGCGTCATGCTTGTTTTGTTCTTTAGCGTTCAGCTCGGTTGGTTTCCCTCTACTGGAATGGGTTCGATGGAGGATGGGCTTTGGTCGTATGTTAGTCACCTCATTTTGCCAAGCGTCACACTGGCCACCATTCCAATGGCGACATTTGCTCGAATTACACGCTCTGCCATGCTGGAGGTTGTTTCACAGGATTACATTAAAACAGCTCGTGCAAAAGGGCTGAAAGAACGTTATGTCATTGGGAAACATGCGTTTAAAAATGCGTTAACACCACTTTTGACAGTTATGGGAATGCAAATTTCGCTGATGCTTGGCGGCGCGGTGCTCACAGAGACCATTTTTAGCTGGCCGGGCATGGGGCGACTCGTCGTAGACGCCATCGACAAGCGTGATTTCATGGTTGTTCAAGGAACCGTTATGTTTATTGCGATTATCTTTGTTGTTATTAACCTTATCGTCGATTTACTTTATAAAGTCGTTAATCCGAAAGTGAACTATTCATCTCGAAAGGGGGGAGAGTAAATGGCTATCGAAGAGCAGGTTGTCCATGCTGAATCCATGAAGCTTCGCAAGCGATCTGGCTGGTTTCGACGACTGTTAAAAAACAAGATCGCTACTGTAGGTCTTGGCATTGTTGTGCTTATGTCGCTGCTCGCGATCCTTGCCCCATGGATTGCCACGCATCCACCAAATGAGATGGATGTGACCAAGGCGTTGCTCCCTCCTGGCACGGATGGTTATTTGCTTGGCACAGACAATTATGGAAGAGATGTGTTTAGTCGCATTGTCTATGGCGCACGTATCTCACTTATTGTTGGAATTGGTGCTGTTGCTGTAGGAGCTATTATTGGCCTCATTTTAGGTTTAATCGCTGGATTTTATGGTGGTTTTTGGGACGCATTGATTATGCGTACGATGGATGGGCTGTTTGCCTTTCCATTTATCTTGCTTGCGATTACGTTAATGACGGTTTTAGGTGCAGGCTTAGTGAACGTCATTATTGCAGTCGGGGTAGCGAATATCCCTGGATTTGCCCGGATCATTCGGGGGCAAGTGTTGTCCGTCAAAGAGGAAGAATTCGTGGAAGTGACACGTTCACTCGGGGCAAATGATTTTCGGGTGCTCTTTCATCACATCCTTCCGAACTGTATGGCACCGCTCATTGTGTACGCAACGATGAGCATTGCTGGAGCGATTATATCCGAAGCAGCGTTAAGCTTCCTTGGCTTAGGGGTTCAACCGCCTACGGCCTCTTGGGGTAGTATTTTAAAGGATGGCAAGGACTTTCTTGTCTTAAGCCCACACATGGCCACTTTTTCTGGATTGGCTATTTTACTATCTGTATTAGGCTTCAACTTGTTTGGAGACGGTTTGCGCGATGCACTGGATCCAAAAATGAAACTGTAAAGGAGGGGAGCCTATGGCGACGAAGGAGCCACTATTGCACGTAGACCAACTTGTCGTTGAGTTTTCGTCTTCAGACGAAACGGTGCAGGCAGTTAACGGCGTTAGCTTTACACTGCAGGAAGGGGAAACCATAGGCATTGTAGGGGAGTCTGGATCAGGCAAAAGTGTCACAGCCACCTCTATTCTGCGTCTCATCCCTAGTCCACCCGGCCGAATTGCAGGGGGATCCATCCACTTTCGCGGTCAAGACCTTGTTCATTTGAAAGAGAAAGACATGCTTGGCATTCGCGGAAACGACATTGCGATGATCTTCCAGGACCCAATGACAAGCCTTAACCCTGTTTTTACAGTTGGGGACCAATTGTATGAAGTGATTCGTTTGCATCAAAAAGCAACGAAAAAGGAAGCCCATGAGAAGGCGATAGAGTTATTAAAGCGTGTCGGGATTCCAGAGCCAGAAAAGCGGCTGCAAATGTATCCGCATGAATTTTCTGGAGGGATGCGGCAGCGCGTCATGATTGCAATGGCCTTGTCTTGTAATCCTAAGTTGCTGATTGCTGATGAACCAACAACAGCGCTTGATGTGACAGTGCAGGCACAAATACTTGATTTAATGCGTGATTTGCAAGCGCAATTTAATACGTCGATCATGCTCATCACGCACGACATCGGTGTCGTATGGGAAATGTGCGACAAGGTGATTGTTATGTATGCGGGTCATACGGTTGAAGCGACAACGGTAGGCAAGTTGTATGAACAGCCACTACACCCCTATACGTGGGGGTTGCTTGACTCGCAAATTTCAGAAGACACGGCGCATAAGGAATTGTTGCGACCTATCCCTGGGAGTCCACCTGATATGAGAGATGCACCTAAGGGATGCCCTTTTGCCACACGTTGTGCGTATGCAGAAGATGTTTGTCTGACAGAGAAGCCAATGCTGCAAGAGGTTGACGAAGGCCATCAGGTTGCCTGTCATTTTCAAACAGCGACGTCTCGGTTGACGCCAAAAGAGAGGAGGGTGTCTGTTGAGTGAAGCTATTTTATCAATTCATGGATTAAAGAAGCACTTTGCACTCAAAGGCAGTTTGTTTTCTACGAAGGTGACGGCTCATGTGAAGGCAGTAGATGGTGTCAGCTTTGATGTGAAGCGTGGTGAAACGCTTGGCATTGTTGGTGAATCTGGTTGTGGAAAATCAACGCTCGCGCGCTTGGTCAACCAGCTGATTCGACCATCAGCTGGTGAGGTCATTTACGAAGGCAAGGACTTAGCCTCGCTTTCAAAAAAAGACGCTCGTGCGATGCGAAGAAACATCCAAATGGTGTTTCAGAATCCATATGCGTCACTAGACCCGAGAAAAACCATTCGTCAGCTCATGCTTGAACCCCTTGTGATTCATCAGGTTGGGACGAAAAAAGAACGTGAGGAGCGGGTTCTCTCATTACTTGAGAGAGTCGGACTTAATCGCTCCCACGCAGATCGTTACCCTCATGAGTTTTCTGGCGGCCAGCGTCAGCGGATTAATATTGCCCGCGCCTTGGTTCTACAACCTGACATTATTTTATGTGACGAACCTGTATCAGCGCTTGATGTATCTGTCCAAGCTCAGGTGCTCAACTTGCTTCAAGAGCTGCAAAAGGAATTTCAACTCACGTATGTGTTTATTTCTCATGATTTAAATGTCGTTCGTTATTTATGTGATCGAATTGCTGTCATGTATTTAGGAAGAGTCGTTGAAATGGGGACATCAGAAGAGCTTTATTCATCTCCACAACACCCTTACACAAAAGCGTTACTCTCAGCCATTCCTAAGAGCAGTCCTTTTGAAAAAAAAGAGCGTACTGTATTGCTTGGAGATGTTCCAAGCCCAGTAAATCCACCATCAGGCTGTCATTTTCATGAAAGATGTCCTGTGGCTATGGCAAAATGCAAAACAGATTCACCTGTATTTAAAGAAACTATACCGGGACACCAAGTAGCGTGTCACCTCGCAGACACACAAGGAGGCAACTAGAATGTCATTAAAACATGTGAACGAATTACTTGAGCAAATGGATCAACCAGGCGTCTCAGGAGAAACGATAAAAACCTATTTGCACAGCATTAGCCCATCCGCTCATGTGGAGGTTCTAACGATTCAAGGCAATGAAGGATCGACTGATTTTGTTCGTGTCCTCGTTCCTGGAGTGAACGGAAAATCAAGTGGTGGAACAGCACCAACACTTGGCGTTATTGGACGTCTAGGCGGCATTGGTGCACGACCAGAAATGACAGGGTTTGTGTCTGATGGCGACGGCGCGTTGGCGAGCATGAGCGCAGCCGCAAAGCTTCTTGATATGAAGGAAAAAGGCGATCATCTGACCGGAGACGTTTGGTTGACAACACATATTTGTCCAGATGCACCAACGCTACCTCATGAACCTGTTCCATTTATGGATTCGCCAGTGGACATTACAACGATGAATGACTATGAAGTGATGCCAGAGATGGACGCCATTCTTGCCATTGACACAACAAAAGGCAATCTGGTCGTGAACCACAAAGGCTTTGCGATCACACCAACCATTAAAGAGGGCTATATTCTAAAAATGAGCAATGACTTATTACAGGTGTATACGCAGACGGCAGGCATTCTTCCTGTCACTCTTCCGATAACGATGCAAGACATTACGCCTTATGGCAATGATGTCTACCATGTGAACAGCATTGTTCAACCTTGTACGGCAACCACAAGCCCTGTTGTAGGTGTTGCAATTACTGCCCAAACCGCTGTTGCTGGTTGTGCAACCGGAGCGACACATCCTGTTGATGTAGAGCAAACCGTTCGCTTTTCAATCGAGGTAGGCAAACGATTCGGTCAAGGCCAATGTGCCTTTTATGATGTTGACGAATTTGCAAGAATGGAGAATCTGTACGGAAAAATGACACACTTGCAAACGCTTGGAAAAACCGCGGAGGTGAGCTAAATGCAGGAAATGGAATTGCTCAAGCAACGTTTACTACAAGCCGTCGATGAGCATCAAGAGGAATTGCTCGGTTTAGTTTCGTCTTTGATTCAAATTCCAAGTGAAAACCCACCAAAGGATTCCACAGATGTGACTCATTTCGTTTATAATTATTTGAAGAAAAACGACATTGAGATGGAGATCCATGAAGCATCGCCGAAAATGTATAATCTTGTCGGCAAGATTGGTTCGCCTGAAGGGAAAAAGTTGATCTATTGCGGGCATACAGATGTTGTGCCCGCTGGTGATCTTTCCAAATGGGATTTCCCGCCGTTTTCAGGCGAGATTGTCGATGGATGGATGCTAGGTCGAGGCGCAAGCGATATGAAGGCAGGCCTTGGCGGTATTATGTTCGCGGCTGTCCTATTAAAGCGATTAAATGTTGAGTTGCCAGGTGAATTGGTGCTTGCCATCGTCCCTGATGAAGAAACAGGAGGAGAGGATGGGGTTCCGTGGTTGTTGGAAAACAACCTTATTCACGGTGATGGTAGTATGATCGCAGAACCATCTTCCCCAAATCACCCGACACTTGCACAAAAGGGCTCATGCTGGTTTAAGCTCACTGTCACGGGGGTCCCTGGACATGGCAGTTTGAGCCCGTTAGAAGGCGTGAACGCAATAACAGACGCGATCCGAGCGATTGCTGAAATACGCAAGGTATACGAGCTGGAAATTGAGCCGCCGGAAGAAGTGAAAGAAATTCTACGTGTTTCAAATGACTACATGCGACTTCATGAACGCGAGAAGTACGAAGGTATTCTTGAAAAAATCAGCTGCAATATCGGAACGATTCACGGTGGTACAAAATCAAATGTTGTTCCAGACTCATGTACAGTCGAAGTGGATTGCCGTTTGCCATTTGGCATTACGCAAAATGAAGTGTATGCCCTGATTGAAAATAAGCTTGATGAGATGGGGATTATCTATCAAATCGAGCCATTTGGTTTTCGAAGCAACGCCAATTTCACTTCACCAAACGATCCCGTCTGTCGAGCCATTGTCGATAATATCACTTATGTAACGAATGAAGAGGCTTATGGCGTTATGCAGTGGGCAAGCAGTGATGCAAGGCATTTTAGAGATTACAATATCCCCGTTCTTCAATACGGACCAGCGTATCTGCCAAGTATTCACGGCTATAATGAGAAGGTGAAAACAGAGGACATCATTCGCTGTGCAAAAGTGTATCTTCTTGCGGCAATTGATTTTTTAAATGAACCCGCCTCTTAAGAAAAACATGTTAAAGATGGAAGGAAGCGGTTCTTTTGTGGCATAATTACTTAAAAGAACAAAAGACTGACGATCTTGATCATCTAGTAGTATGACAGTGTTTAAAGGGGAAAAATATGTTAAAAACGCTCGATCAATCATTGAAAATATTAAAAATGTTTACGAAGGAGAAACCGAGCTGGGGCGCACGCGAGCTTGCCACTAAACTTGAACTCCCTCAGGCTAATGTGTATCGAATGTTAGAAACCTTTGAGAAAAATCGCTTTCTTAGAAAAGATCAGAAGACAAAGCAATACGCGTTAGGTGTCGCTGCCTGGGAACTTGGTATCATCGTATATGATCAGTTAAACCTGGCCGATTTGTTGCGACCAACCTATCAAAAACTGCTAGATAAAACGGGAGAATCTGTTTTTTTAACGGCATTGGACGGAAATGAAGGCGTCACCATGGACGCAGTTGAGCCGGAAAACAAAGTGAAATTTTCTGTATCTATTGGTAGTAGAGCGCCATTGTATGTCGGTGCTTCCTATCGGTCTATCCTTGCCTTTCTACCTGAGCAGAACATTGAAAACGTGTTAAATGGTCCGCTTCATTCTTATACTGAAATAACAAAAAACGATAAAGCATTGCTTCTGAAAGATCTTGAACAGACGAAAAGTCGTGGCTGGTCTATCAGTTATGGAGAGTACACACCAGATGTGATTGCGATTGCAGCACCAGTTTTCTATGAGAACAGCATCGTCGGCTCCGTAACGTTGTCTGGTCCAAACTATCGAATGTCGGAAGAGGCTGTCGCCAGTCATTTACCCTTTGTGCTGGATGCTGCCAAGGAAACGATGGATATTATGACATCCTATCGCCTTGATTTGCGGAATTACTTCACTATACCGAAAGAGCACTTCTCCAAAAGATAGAAGGAGAGAACAATGACAAACACAACCATTGGATTGTTGACGATTGGACAAGCGCCAAGAACTGATCTGACGCCTGAACTACTGTCTTATTTGGGCAACGTTGAAATCATTGAAAAAGGCGCACTGGATGGGTTTACACAGGAGCAGCTTTTAGCTGTTGCACCTTCTCAAGAGGACATTACCTACGTTAGTCGTCTCGAGACAGGTCATGAGGTGAACATCGGGAAGTCCAAAGTACAGCCTTTGCTTGATCAGAAATTACAGGAGTTTAAACAAGAAGGAATCCAACTTGTGATGCTCGCCTGTACAGGACAGTTTGCATCATTTTCAACGAATATCAATGTGTTATATCCAGATCGTCTTTTGACCGCATTTGTCCAAAGCATTGCACCAGTAAAAACGCTTGGTATTGTTCTTCCTTCAAAAGAACAAGTAACTACCGCCAAACAGCGCTGGCAACCATATGCGGAACATGTTACGTGTTCTGTAGCGTCGCCATACGAACAAGCCGATTTCCAAGGCGCTGCCAACGAAGTTCAAGAGGCACATTGTGATGTCGTCATCCTCGACTGTATGGGTTATACAAAAGAACAAGCAGAAATTGTGCAGCGTTCGTTGAGATGCCCAGTCGTTTTATCGAGAAAATTGTTTGCCGTTATGGCGAATGCTTTTTTAAAATAAGATTTACAAAGGCAACTTTCGCAGTGCGAAAGTTGCCTTTAACGTTGTTTGAGCCTAAGGTCAGCGGCAAAGAAATCTCGATGAAATCTTTTTGAGTCGATGATGCCCTTGTGCCCTTAGCGTATTGCAGCTTGTATATAAAGCAACCTCAACAATGAATTTAAGGTTTTCAGAGCTACATCTAAGCATTTCTACAAAATGTAAGGTGCGTAAGTTGAGTTACAACATCCCGTTCGGGCGATGCTGACAGGGGTGTTTGTATTGGAAGAGCGGGACGTATGAACCACAAAAAAACGTGAAAATGACGTCCCCAGAGATGGGGTCCATCACAATCACGTAATAAAGAAACGGCATCACGTAAAGTATTCGATCTGTGCCTCTGGAAAGTAACGGTCGATATACGTTTGAAATGTTTCTTTTATGTCTTCTTGTTCATCGTTTTGATACACGTATTTGCCAATGCCATAACGACCCCATTTGTACTTCCGCTTCTCTTCATCCAACTCAAGCTTCGTCATTGGGTAATTTTCCGCAATGACACGCTTGGCAGGTTTCGTAAAGCGATGCTGAATGAGCTCAAAGGTTAAATTCTTGCGAGCTTTCTCTGGAATGTGTTGATCTAGCTTTTTGAATAATTCCTCGTAGCCTTCCTTCCAGTTGTCATGCAAATAGATGGGAGCGACAATAAACCCTAATGGGTAATCAGCCTCCGCCACTTTTCGTGCGGCCTCAATACGCTGTTCAAGACGAGACGTGCCTGGTTCGAAAAACTTAATCACGTAATCATCATTGACGCTAAAACGAAAGCGCGTTTTGCCATTGTGCTCTGCGTCGAGCAGGTGATCAACATGGTGAAACTTCGTAACAAATCGGAGCAACCCATGCTTTGTTTTACCAATATGTTCGATCGTTTGTTTTAAGGAATGTGTTAAATGATCAATGCCGACAATGTCCGAGGTACAGGACGCTTCAAAGCGGGTGGGCTCAGGAGAACGTTCCTCCATATACTTATCCGCAGCGTCAAAGATTTCTTCTACATTTACGTACGTTCGGATATAAGGCTTACTGCCCATTGTGGTCTGCAAATAACAATAATGGCAATGGCCCATGCAGCCCGTTGCTAACGGAATAGCGTATTCAGCCGATGGCTTTGACGTATCGAATTTAAGCGTTTTTCTTAAACCAATGGCAAGTGTTGATTTCGCATTTCGATATTTCTGAAGGTGATTTTCGCCAGGAATGTCCCGTACCTGGTTGTGGGAGGTGGTTTTACGAATCTCTACGCCCAATTGTTGAAATTTATCGTGCAGCTTTTTTCCTAATGGGTATTCTAAAGCACGTGGCTCTATATAAACAAGCTGAGGCATAAATGGCTTAATCATACATGACCTCCATCGAGAGACGAGGCATTATATTCATCCACATAAAAATAATCTTCGTACGCTGCTTCTGCTTCCTCATACGTCGAGTACATCGCATAATCCATATCCAAAGGGTAGTAATGATCGTATAAAAACAGCGCTGGCTGGTGGGATATCGGGTCTTGAAGAATTTGTGCTTCTTGAATGGTAGCCACATTTTGCGTGTGGGGATTACGGTATATAACGAAGACACTTTCGCCTGCTGATAACATGAAAGTCAGTCCTTTTTACTCATTAAGGTGTCACGAACAGCTATACAATATTAGTCAAAGACAGTGGTAATTTATTGAATATGGAAGGGGGAGCGTCGGAAGCGAGCCGCAAAAGGTCGGAAGCGAGCCTAAATCGAGAAGAAGCGAGCCTAAATAGGGAGAGAGCGAGCCCAAATGAGGAAAGCGAGCCCAAAAAGACCTGAAGCGAGCCCAAATTGGAGAAAAGCGAGCCTAAATGGAGAAGAAGCGAGCCCAAATTGGAGATGCACATGCTCCTGTCAAGTAGACACATTCAAAAGCGCACAAAATCAAAGATGAAAAGCTCATCGAATTTGACATTCTTCCCCGTCTTCAACTCA